>NZ_LSIS01000319.1:0-39318 GCF_001556365.1 Blastomonas sp. CCH1-A6
CTCCCAACCCTCTCCCCTGAAGGGGAGAGGGCTTTATGGGATCAGCATATGACCACCCTCAAATCCGTCTACCCGCTCTATCTCAACAATGAGGCACAGCAGCCGAACACCGATCTGGAAGTGACCGACAAGTTCACCGGCGAGGTCGCGTTCCGTGTGGCGCAGGCCGATGCGGCGACGATCGATGCGGCGATTGCAGGCGCGGTCGAAGCAGCCGAGCCGATGGCGGCGATGCCGAGCTACGAGCGGCAGAACGTGCTCAACCATTGCGTCACGCGCTTCAAGGAGCGGTTCGACGAGCTGGCCTATGCGCTCTGCGTGGAGGCGGGCAAGCCGATCAAGGATTCGGAAGGCGAGGTCAGCCGCCTGATCGATACCTTCCGCATCGCCGCCGAGGAATCGGTGCGCATGGCGGGCGAGGTCCAGACCATGGACATCAGCCCGCGCGCCAAGGGCTATCGCGGCATGTGGAAGCGGGTGCCGATCGGCCCCTGCTCGTTCATCTCGCCGTTCAATTTTCCGCTCAACCTTGCCGCGCACAAGATCGCGCCGGCAATCGCGGTCGGCTGTCCCTTCGTGATGAAGCCGGCGAGCCGCACGCCGCTGGGCGCGATCATCATGGGCGAGGTGCTGGCCGAGACCAACCTGCCCAAGGGCGCGTTCTCGATCCTGCCCGCCAGCCGCGACGGCGCGGACCTGTTCACCACCGACGACCGGCTGAAGCTCCTTTCCTTCACCGGCTCGCCCGATGTGGGCTGGGACCTGAAGGCGCGCTGCGGCAAGAAGAAGGTCGTGCTGGAACTCGGCGGCAACGCGGCGGTGATCATTGATGCCGATGCGAACCTTGATGACGCGATGGAGCGCGTGATCTTCGGCGCGTTCTACCAGTCGGGCCAGAGCTGCATCGGCGTGCAGCGCATCCTCATCCATGCCGATGTCTATGACAAGTTCCGCGACATGCTGGTCGCCAAGACCGCGACGCTGATTGCGGGCGACCCCAAGGACCGCGACACGTTCATCGGCCCGATGATTCACGAGAAGGAAGCATCGCGGCTCGACGGCTGGGTGCAGGAAGCTGTCGCCAAGGGCGGCACCCTGTTGTGCGGCGGCAAGCGCGACGGCGCGATGCTCGAGGCGACGCTGCTCGAGAACGTGCCGCATGATTGCAAGATCGTCACCGAAGAGGCGTTCGGCCCGGTCGCGGTGCTAAGCAAGTTCACCGATTTCAAGGCGGCGATGGCCGAGGTGAACAACAGCAAGTTCGGCCTGCAGGCCGGCGTGTTCACCCGCGACCTGTTCAAGATGTTCGACTGCTGGGACCATCTCGATGTCGGCGGCGTCGTGATCAACGACGTGCCCAGCTTCCGCATCGACAACATGCCCTATGGCGGCGTGAAGGATTCCGGGCTCGGCCGCGAAGGCATCCGCTTCGCGATGGAGGACATGACCGAGATCCGCAACCTGCTGATCCGGGGCGGCTGAGCGTTCAGCCGGTCCCCTGGATCAGCATCATGATCGAGAAGGTCACGAAAAAGCCCTTGAAGACCGCGAATGCGGCGATCCAGCAGGATTTGAGCAGCGAGGTGCCCAGCTCTAGTCGAAACCAGCGCGCCTGCTGCACGGTGTACCAGATCAAGGTCACCAGAAAGATCGGGAAGCCGATATATATACCATCATAATATTTGCCCATGATCGGGTATTCGAAAGTCGTGTCGCTCATGAACGCGATCGCGATATGGTTGGCTAGGCCGAACGGCGCGGCGACGAAGCACTGGCTGTAAAAGGGCGGGCGCAGCGACGTTCGGTCGATGGCGATCTTGCGGTGACGCAGCAGATCGATCGACAGCAGCAGCGGGTAGATGCTGAAAATGAACGCCGTGAACATCAGTTCGTTTTTCCAGTCGCGCAGGAATTCGGGGCTGTCCTTGATCGCCTGTGCGACCGCTTCCGGTCCAAGGATGAATTCGCTGACCGTGCTCGCCATCGCGATGGTGATCATCAAGAAGACGGGAGGGTTGATCGTGCTTTCGTAGCGCGCCTTTGGCCGGTCATCGAGCTCGTCATCGGCATAGGCCATCATCCGCTGCGGCCGGAACAGCGAGAGCAGAAAGGTGCGCGGATAGAAATACAGCCAGCTGACGATCTCGAACAAAATGTCCTCGACCGAGCGGAGCAGCCCCATGAAATCCATATGATTGTTCCCCCCACTTCAGCGGCAAGAACTATCATAATGATATGGTCGCGCAATGGGGGCGTGGTCGGGCCTCAGCCAGGATAGCGGATCGCCATGACCTCGTATTCCTTCGCGCCTGCGGGCAGTTGCACCGTGCGCAGATCGCCTACGCTGGCGCCCTTGAGCGCGCGGGCGAGCGGAGAGCTCCAGCCGATCCGGCCGGCGCCCGCATCCTGCTCGTCATCGCCGACCAGGGTCAGCGTGCGCCAGTTGTCGTCCTCGTCGGCGATATCGACCTCGGCGCCGAACCAGATGCGGCTCTTGTCGCTCTGCGTCGCCGGATCGATGACGCGCGCAGCCTTCATCTTGCGGGCCAGGCGATTAAGGTCGCGGTCGATCTCGCGCATGCGCTTGCGGCCGTACAGGTAATCGCCATTCTCGCTGCGGTCGCCATTGCCGGCGGCCCAGCTGACGATCTCGACAATCGCGGGGCGCTCAACGCCGAGCAACTGGTCGTAGCGCGCCTTGAGCGCGGCATAGCCTTGCGGGGTGATGTAATTGGGGCGGTCCATGGCGGGGCCTTAGCGATATCGGCCGCTCATTTCACCGTTTTCCGGCGAAAGCCGGAATCCGGGGGCGGGGTTGTGCCATCCGACTCCTGGACTCCGGCTTACGCCGGAGAACAGGGCAGGCGTGTCTGCAATATCCGTCACCCCCGCGAAGGCGGGGGTCCCGCTTCGTTCGACCAACGGGGCAGAAGCGGGATTCCCGCGTTCGCGGGAATGACGAGGGAGGGTAGACGAGCCTCAGCCCGGCGTGTTCTTGCCCAGATACCGGCTGAGCTTATCCTTGCCCCGCATCGTGGCACGCTCCGGGTGCATCACGTCATAAACCACCGCGTTTTCCAGCACGCGCTGGACATAGTTCTTGGTCTCGAAGATCGGGATGCGCTCGACCCATTCGACAATGTCGATGCCGCCCGTGCGCGGGTCACCATTGGCGCGCAGCCATTTGTTCACATTGCCGGGGCCGGCATTGTACGCCGCGACTGCAAGCGGATAGCTGCCGCCGAAATAGTCCATCATCCGGCTGAAATAGCCCGCGCCGAGCTGGATGTTGTAGCCGGTATCGTCGGTCAGCGCGCCCAGCGAATAGCTGAGCCCCATCTTGCCCGCCTGTTCGCGCGCGGTGCCGGGCATCAGCTGCATCAGCCCTCGCGCACCGGCATGGCTGACCGCATTGGGGGCATATTGGCTTTCCTGCCGGGTGATCGCGTGGATCATCGTCCAGCTGCTCAGCGCGCCCGGCGGCACCGGCATCTGCGGGAAGGCGACCGATTGCAGGTCGTCGACACCCTTGGAGCGCGCCGCCTGGCCGACGATGACCGCAAGGTCGCGCCGCCCGATCTGGCGCGCGAGTTCGGTCGCGAGAACATGTTCCTCCGGCGTCTTGGCGGCCGCCGCCACCGCGCCGAAAAAGCGCCGCTGGGTCGGCCAGTCGCCGCTGCGCGAGATCGCCTGGGTCGCCTGGACCAGCGAGCTGGCGTTGAAGCGCCCGCGTTCGACCGCGCTGACCTGCACGCTGGGTGCGGCGGCAAAGGGCGGGATGTCGCGGCCCAGCCGCTCGGTGGCGAGCTGGCCGTAATAATGGTCGGGATAGGCGGCAGCCATTTCGAAATAGCGCATCGCTTCGGCCTGGTCGCCCGCGACGGCGGCTGCGCGGCCCGCCCAGTAGAAGCCCTTGGAGCGCGTCTGCGGCGTTCTCGCACCGCCGCCATAGCGCGCGAACATCCCGATCGCATCGCGCGGACGGCCCAGATTCTGCAGCGCCACCGTGCCCGCCAGCCAGGTCAGGCTGGTATAATCGTCGCGCACGCCGAGGCTCTCGTCGGAAATGTCGTGCCCCGGCGCAAACGCATCATCGACCTTCGAAGCAATGTCGAACGCGAGCGCATATTGGCCGTCATTGCTCGCCGCGCGCGCCTGGCTCAGCAGCAGCTCGTACCAGCTTTCGGCATTGACCGGACGGTATTGCAGCGCGGGACGGCTGCCGAGCATCTGGCGCGCGAGCGTCCAGTTGCCGGTATCGACGAGGCGCCTGGCGCGCTGCGCGACATAGCCCGCATCGGCCATCGCCTCGGCCCCCAGCGATCCGGCGAGCGCATCGGCATCGGGCAGGTTCTTGAGCATGGCGAGGCGCGCCGCGAACACCGCGCGGCGCGTGGGCGAGACATAGCCGAACTGCTCCTCGGCATCGGGCGTCGCCTTCGCCCAGAGCAGCGCATCCATCCGCGCGTCATGATCGGCAGCGGTAAAGTCCGTGGCAAAGCGGCTGAACAGCATTGCCTTGTCTTCGGGCATCATCGTGCCGCCGCGCCAGGCGGCGACCGCGACGCCGCGCGCCGCATCGCGCTGCCCCACCGCGTCAAGCGCCATCGCATAGCGCGCGCGGCCGACATTGGTGAGCGGCGCAAAGCGGTTGAAATAGGCGACCACCTCCTGCGGCGCGGCAGGACCTGCACCCAGCGCCTGTTCGGCATTGCGGCGCATCTTGTCCTCGTCGGGCCAGCCGGGGTTGGAGATCAGGAAGCTCGCAAAGGTCGAGAAGGTGTAATTGTTGGGCGTGGTGGTCAGCGCGCGCCAGTTGGCGATCGTGCCCGACATGTCGGTCGGCATCGACTGGAGCAGGTTGGCGCGGGCGCGGTCCCAGTCGCTGCCATCGCCGCTGCGGCTCGGCACGGCGGCATAATCGGCGGTCTGGTCGCTGGCGAGACAGGCGGCAGGGACGCCCAGCAGGGGCAGGGCGAGCAGCACGGCGGTGCGCCGCGCAATAGCAATTCGTGAAACCATGCTGGACATGATGCGCTTTCGATCCTTATCAGGCGCTGAACACGCAACCTTGTGTGCGAATGGATTGTTCTTGCCTGATTTGCGGGCAAGGTAAAGGAGCTACCCGATGTTTTCCGGCTCAATTCCGGCCCTTGCGACGCCCTTCCGCGACGGAGCGTTTGACGAGCCTGCGTTCCGCGCGCTGATCGACTGGCAGATCGACAATGGCAGCTCGGGCCTGGTCCCCTGCGGCACCACCGGCGAGGCGGCGACCATGTCGATCGAGGAGCATGATTATGTCGTGCGCGTCTGCGTCGAGCAGGCGGCGGGGCGCGTTCCGGTGATCGCGGGCTGCGGGTCGAACGACACCAAGGTCGCCATCGGGCACATGCTCAACGCCAAGGCCGCCGGCGCCAGCGCAGCGCTGGTCGTGCCGCCTTATTACAACCGCCCCGGCCAGGACGGGGTGCGCGCGCATTTCAAGGCGCTGACCGAGGCGTGCGACCTGCCGATTGTGCTCTATAACGTGCCTGCGCGCACCGTGACCGACATCAAGGTCGAGACCATGGCCAAGCTCTCGCGCTTCCCCACGATCATCGGCGTCAAGGATGCTACCGGCGATCTCGAGCGGGTGAGCGCGCAGCGCGCGCAGTGCGGCAAGAAATTCTGCCAGCTGTCGGGCAATGACGAACTGGCGCTCGGTCATCGCGCGATGGGCGGTGTCGGCTGTATCTCGGTGACCGCCAATGTCGCGCCTGCCTTGTGCGCGCAGTTTCAGGCGGCGCTGGCCAAGGGCGATTACAAGGCCGCGCTCGCGCTCAACGACCGTCTGTACCCGCTACACTCGGCGATGTTCTCAGATGCGTCGCCCGGCCCGGTCAAATATGCGCTGCACCGCGTGCGGCCCGATTTCCTGCCGGATCTCAGGCTGCCGATGACCCCGCCCGACAAGAAGAGCCGCAAGGCGGTCGACGCCGCCCTGGTGCACGCTGGGCTGATCTGATGGCGCGGCCCAAGCCCGAGACGTTCGACAAGAAGAAGATCGTCGCCGAGAACCGGCGCGCGCGCTACGACTATGCCATCGATCAGGTGTACGAGGCGGGGATCGCGCTTACCGGCACCGAGGTCAAGTCGCTGCGCTTCGGCGAGGGATCGATCGCGGAAAGCTATGCCGAGGTCAGCGACGAGCAGGTCTGGCTGATCAATTCGAACATCCCCGAATTCAGCCATGGCAACCGCTTCAACCACGAGCCCAAGCGCCCGCGCAAGCTGCTGCTCCACGCGCGCGAGATCGCCAAGCTGCACGGTGCGGTGGCGCGCCAGGGCATGACCCTGGTGCCGCTGTCGATCTTCTTCAACGGAAGAGGCCGCGCCAAGGTCGAACTCGCGCTCGCCAAGGGCAAGAAGGCGCCCGACAAGCGCGCAGCGACTAAAGAGCGCGAATGGAAGCGCGAGCAGGGCCGCCTGCTGCGCGATCGGGGATAGGCAACTCTCCGCCCGTCGAAAATTAACCTCGCTTCATAAGATCGCGTGCGCCAGATCACCGCCGCGCGCTATGGGGCGTGCTCGAACGGGGTCGCAGCCCGATTCGGGTGATTTCGAATCTGGGTAAACGTCGTTTTAATCCGTTGGGGGCTATGGCCTTTTGCGGCGGCGCTCCCACATGGGCCCTGTCGCTTGCAGCGGACAGCAAAGGGCATAGGGTTTTGGAGTTGACGGAAGGCCGTTTCACCCGCTGGGTTGGTCGCAACATGCCGACACGCGAGAGCATGGAGCAGAACCGCTTCATCCGGCCTTTTGCTGCGCGCGTGCTTCGTTCCGAGCTGTGGCGCTTCACCCGGCGCTCGGTGCCGCGCGGCGTGGCCTTGGGCGTGCTCGTCGGCGTGATTCTCCCGATCGCGCAAATCTTCGGCGCGGCGCTGCTCGCGCTGCCGTTCCGCGCCAATGTGCCGGTCGCGGCGCTGACGACATTCATCACCAATCCGTTCACCACGCCGCTGCTCTGGGTTGCGGCCTATCATGTCGGCAGCTTCATCCTGCGCGTTGATGCCTCGACCTTTGGCCAACCGGTGGCGACCGCGCTCAACCAGCCGCATGTCGAAACCTGGATGGAATGGCTGACCGGCGCCGCCTCGATCACCGCTTTTGGCCTCGTTGTGCTGGCCATCGTGATGGCGGCGATCGGCTATGTCGCCAGCGCGATCGGCTGGCGCATCTGGATTGCGGGCAAGCGCCGGCGTCGCCTCGCCAGGGCGCGCCACCGCCTCCCTTGAACGCCTTGCGATTTGTAACGCATCCCGGATTGCGCTAGCGTCGCGCGCGCAACACTGAAGCTGGCCGGACGCGCCATGCCAGGGGGATCCGACGACCTTGACCACCACCCGTGCCCGCCCCGACCTTGACTGGCCGGAATGGCTGCCCGCGCTTCCCGATCCCGACAGCCCCGATGCCCGCATCACCGCGCTAATCATCCTCGGCGGACTGGTGGTGAGCGGCGGCCTGATCTGGCTGGCGCTGGGCGACTGGGTGCCGCTGGCGCTGTTCGCTGGCGGCCTGGTGGCGCTTGCCTCGCTGATCTTGCTGGTGCGGCACCAGTTTCCGCCGCGCAGCGAGGTGCAGCGGACGATGCCCGACTGGTCGGTGACCTTTGCCGCGACCGACCACCCGACGATCGCGATTGCCATTACCGACGAGGCCGGGCGGATGATCTGCGCCAACCAGCGCTTCATCGACCAGTTCGGCGCCGAGATGGTCCCGCCGAAATTGTCGCTAGCCGGTCAGGGCGGCGACCTGCTCGCCGAGGCAGGACGCGCCGCCTGGCGCGATGGCGAGGGCAGGGCCAGCGGACTGGTCGCTGCAGGCGTTCCGATCGATGCCGAGGTGCGCCGTGTCGGGCGCGGGCAGGACTATCTGCTGTGGAAGTTCGAGCCGGTCGCACGGCACGATCTCGCGGTTGAGGCCGATGCGATGCTGGTCGGGCGTCCCGGGCGCGCGCTGGGCGAGGGCGGCTTCATGGCCGCCGCGATCAGCCCCGAAGGTCGCATCCGTGCCGCCAACAGCGCCTTTGCCGCGCGCGCCGCCGGGGCCGAGGCGGGCAATATCGTCGGGCGCGATCTCGCGAGCTTCCTGCGCGCCGACGAGCGCAACCGTATCTATTTCGAGCGCGAGGGCCGCAAGGGCGTGCCGCTGCGCCTGTTCCACCTGCCGCTGGTCGATCCGCTCCACGTCACCGATCCGGCGGAGCGCGAGAAGGCACCTGCGCTGGTCGTGCTGATCGACGAAGACCCGGCTGGCATGGATAAGGGCACCGCACTGGGCTATGTCCAGACGCTGCTCGGGTTGCTGCCGGTGGGCCTGGCGATGACCGATCGCGACGGGCGCTTCCTGTTCGCCAACGATGCGTTCCTGCGCGCGGCAGGGATCACCGAGGCCGAACTGCCGCCCTATCCCGGCGATCTGGTGGTGCGCGAGGACAAGGGCGCGATCGCCGATGCGGTGCGCCGCCATGCCAGCGGACAGGCGATGGCGGGCGATGTCGCGCTGCGGCTACGCAACCAGCCCGACGAGCCGGTGACGCTATCGCTCGCCAGCCTGCGCGGAATGGGCGATGCTGCGGTGCTGCTCTCGGTCAAGGATAACAGCGAGGAAAGCCGGCTCAAGCGCCAGGTCGCGCAGGCAAGCAAGATGCAGGCGATCGGCCAGCTCGCGGGCGGCGTCGCGCATGATTTCAACAACGTGCTGACCGCGATCATCGGCCATTGCGACCTGATGCTGATGCGGCACAGCCCCGGCGACAGCGATTATGACGACATCCAGCAGATCCGCAGCAATTCGAACCGCGCCGCCTCGCTGACCCGGCATCTGCTCGCCTTCTCGCGCCAGCAGACCCTGCGGCCGCAGGTGCTGCAGCTGCCCGATATCGTCTCCGACACGTCCGAGCTGCTCAAGCGGCTGATCGGCGAGAAGATCGTGCTCGAGGTCCAGCACGACCGCAATCTGGGCCCGGTCCGCGCCGATCCCGGCCAGCTCGAACAGGTGATCGTCAATCTTGCGGTCAATGGCCGCGATGCGATGCTCGCCAAGCGCCCGCCCGGCGGCACGCTCACCATCCGCACGCGCAAGATAACGGCGGCGGACGTGCGAGCGATGAACAGCGACATCCTGCCGGTCGACGATTACAGCGCGATCCTGGTCGAAGACGGCGGCACCGGCATGCCGCCCGACGTGCAGGCGCGCATCTTCGAGCCGTTCTTCACCACCAAGGAGGTCGGCAAGGGCACAGGGCTTGGTCTGTCGACGGTGTACGGCATCGTCAAGCAGTCGGGCGGCTATATCTTTGTCGATTCCGAACCGGGCCAGGGCACGACCTTCTCAATCTATTTCCCGGTCTATCGCGGTGGCGCGGTCGAACAGCGCAGCCGCAAGCAGACCGCCAAGGTCAATCCCGGCCAATGGGGCCATGCGCGGCTGCTGCTGGTCGAGGACGAGGACATGGTCCGCGCGGTCGCCGAGCGTGCGCTGACGCGCCAGGGCTTTACCGTGGTGACCGCAAGCGATGGCGAGGACGGGCTCGAGCGGCTGGGTGATAGCGGCCCGTTCGACCTCGTCGTCAGCGATGTCGTGATGCCCAATCTCGACGGGCCCGGCATGGCGGTGGAGATGCGCAAGCGCATGCCCGGCCTGCCGATCCTGTTCATGTCTGGCTATGCCGAGGAAACGCTGCGGCAGAGCATATCGATCGACCAGGTGCACTTTCTGCCCAAGCCGTTTTCGGTTGCGCAGATTGTCGATGCCGTGCACGGCGCGCTCGCTGCATCGGCACCCCCGCCGAACCAGGCCCCAGCGAATGAAGGAAAGCTACCCACGTGACTGAGTCCAGGACCTTCCTGATCGCCGAGGACGAGGCGATGATTGCGATGCTGCTTGAAGATTTCATCGACCTGGCCGGTCACCAGATCGCTGCCATGGTCGCCAGCCTGGAAGATGGGCTGGCAGCGGTGCAGGCCGGCGGCTTCGATGCTGCGATCCTCGACGTCAACCTGGGGCGCGACAAGGTCTGGCCGCTCGCCGATGCGCTGCGCGAGGCCAGTGTGCCCTATATCTTCGCGACGGGGGGCGGCGACACCATACCGTCCGAGCATGCGTCCGCACCCACCTTGCCCAAGCCCTATACGCTGGCGTCGCTCGAGGCGGTGCTCGCGCGGCTCTGACGCGTTTTGCCCTTGCATTCTGCTGCGATGTTCCCTAACTGTTCCAACAGAACAGATTGGGTACATCACTGAGTCGTTGCGCCGGAGGTCCGGAGCAATTAGGCAGGAAAGGGCAGGGCTATGGCCGGGCAGCTTAAACTCATCCAGACCGAAAAAGAGGCAAAATCCATGGACAGGCAAAAGGCGCTCGATGCGGCGCTGGCTCAGATCGACCGGGCCTTTGGCAAGGGGTCGGCGATGCGGCTGGGCTCCAAGGAGGCGATGCAGGTCGAGGCGATCTCGACCGGTTCGCTGGGCCTGGACATCGCGCTCGGCGTCGGCGGCCTGCCGCGTGGCCGCGTGATCGAGATCTACGGTCCTGAAAGTTCGGGCAAGACCACGCTCGCGCTGCACGTGATCGCAGAGGCGCAGAAGAACGGCGGCACCGCCGCGTTCGTCGACGCCGAACATGCGCTCGATCCGGTCTATGCCAAGAAGCTCGGCGTCAATATCGACGAACTGATCGTCTCGCAGCCCGATACCGGCGAACAGGCGCTCGAGATTACTGACACGCTTGTCCGCTCGAACGCGATCGACGTGCTGGTGGTCGATTCGGTCGCGGCTTTGGTGCCGCGCGCGGAGATCGAGGGCGAGATGGGCGACAGCCATGTCGGCCTGCAGGCGCGCCTGATGAGCCAGTCGCTGCGCAAGCTGACCGGATCGATCAGCCGTTCGCGCTGCATGGTGATCTTCATCAACCAGCTGCGCATGAAGATCGGCGTTATGTACGGCAATCCGGAAACCACCACCGGCGGCAATGCGCTCAAGTTCTACGCCTCGGTGCGTCTCGACATCCGCCGCACCGGCCAGATCAAGGACCGCGACGATATTGTCGGCAACACCACCCGGGTGAAGGTCGTCAAGAACAAGGTCGCCCCGCCGTTCAAGCAGGTCGAATTCGACATCATGTATGGCGAGGGCATTTCCAAGATCGGCGAGATTCTCGATCTCGGCGTGAAGGCGGGAATCGTCGAGAAGGCGGGCAGCTGGTTCAGCCACGATTCGGTGCGGATCGGCCAGGGCCGCGAGAACGCCAAGAACTTCCTCAAGGAAAATCCCGAGATGATGGCCAAGATCGAAGGCCTGATCCGCGGGCAGCAGGACAAGGTGGCCGAAGAGATGATGACCGGCCCTGATGCCGAGGACGATATCGGCGACGATATGTAATCGGCGCGGGTCTTGCCCGCTGGCGTTTCGCCAGGGCGGGCAGGCAATCGGTTGGAACAGATCGAAGGGGCAGGGCGGCAGCAAGCGGCTCTGTCCCTTCATTTTTGCGCATATATTGCTTCAATCTCGCTTCAACTCGCCTTATGTCGCAGCCATGACATCGACAAATGACATCCGGCGTTCGTTCCTCGACTATTTCGGGGGCAACGGCCATGACATCGTGCCTTCCGCGCCGCTGGTTCCGCACAACGACCCGACGCTGATGTTCGTCAACGCCGGCATGGTGCCGTTCAAGAACGTGTTCACGGGGCTCGAATCCCGCGCCAATGCGCGCGCCACCTCGTCGCAGAAATGCGTGCGCGCCGGGGGCAAGCACAACGATCTCGACAATGTCGGCTATACCGCGCGGCATCACACGTTCTTCGAGATGCTGGGCAATTTCTCGTTCGGCGACTATTTCAAGGAAGAGGCGATCCACCACGCGTGGACCCTGGTCAACAAGACCTGGGGCCTGGCCGCTGACAAGCTGACGGTCACCGTCTATCACACCGACGACGAGGCATTCGGCCTGTGGAAGAAGATCGCGGGTCTTCCCGACGAGCGCATCATCCGCATCGCCACCTCGGACAATTTCTGGTCGATGGGCGATACCGGCCCGTGCGGTCCGTGCAGCGAGATCTTCTACGACCATGGCGACCATATCTTCGGCGGCCCGCCGGGATCGCCCGACGAGGATGGCGATCGGTTCATCGAGATCTGGAACCTGGTCTTCATGCAGTATGAACAGCATGCCGATGGTAGCCGCACCAACCTGCCGCGTCCGTCGATCGACACCGGCATGGGCATCGAGCGCATCGCTGCTGTCATGCAGGGCGTGCACGACAATTACGATATCGACCTGTTCAAGGCGCTGATCGCCGCCTCGGGCCAGGCAACCGGCACCGCGACCACCGGCGCCAATCAGGCGAGTCACCGGGTCATCGCCGATCACTTGCGCGCCACCTCGTTCCTGATCGCCGATGGCGTTCTCCCCGCCAATGAAGGGCGCGGCTATGTGCTGCGCCGGATCATGCGCCGCGCGATGCGCCACGCGCATATCCTGGGCGCGGCGGACCCGCTGATGCACCGGCTGGTGCCGACTTTGGTCGCCGAAATGGGCCAGGCATTCCCCGAACTCGTCCGCGCGCAGCCGCTGATCGAAGAGACCTTGGAGCGCGAGGAAACCCGTTTCCGCCAGACGCTCGACAAGGGCCTGAGGCTGCTCGACGAGGCGACCGCGGACCTGTCCGAAGGCGCGGTGCTCTCGGGCGAAACCGCGTTCCGGCTCTACGACACCTATGGCTTCCCCTATGACCTGACCGAGGACGCGCTGCGCAGCCGCGGTCTCGGCGTTGATCGCGAAGGCTTCGACACCGCAATGGCCGCGCAAAAGGCTGCGGCACGCGCTGCCTGGAAAGGTTCGGGCGAGGCAGCGTCAGCCGAGATCTGGTACGACATTGCCGAACGCGCCGGTGGCACCGAGTTCACCGGCTATACGGCGACCGAAGGCGAGGCCGAGGTGGTCGCGCTGGTCCGTGACGGCACCGAGATCGAAAGCGCTTCTGCAGGCGACAGCGTCACCATCCTGGTCAACCAGACCCCGTTCTATGGCGAGAGCGGCGGCCAGATGGGCGACGCCGGGACGATCTCGTCGCTCGGCGGGCTGAAGGCGGTGGTCGACGATACCTCCAAGCCGCTCGGCCGTCTGCACGCGCACCAGGCGCGCGTTGAGGCGGGGACGATCAAGGTCGGCGATACCGTGCATCTCGCGGTCGATGTCGAACGGCGCGACGCACTGCGTGCCAACCACAGCGCGACGCACCTGCTGCATGCAGCCTTGCGCAATCATCTCGGCGGCCATGTTACCCAGAAGGGTTCACTGGTCGCGCCCGACCGGCTGCGCTTCGACTTCTCGCATCCCAAGGCCCTGACCGAGGCGGAGATCGCGGCGATCGAGGCCGAGGTGAACGCTGAAATCCGCGCCAACGAGGCGGTGACGACCCGGCTGATGAGCCCCGATGATGCGGTCCAGGCGGGCGCGCTGGCCCTGTTCGGCGAAAAGTACGGCGAGGAAGTCCGCGTGCTCTCGATGGGCCGCGCCACCGACAAGCATTATTCGGTCGAGCTGTGCGGCGGCACGCATGTGCGCGCGCTCGGCGATATCGGCATCTTCCGCATCGTCAGCGAGAGCGCGGTGTCGAGCGGCGTCCGCCGGATTGAGGCGCTGACCGGCGAAGGTGCGCGGCAGTGGCTGGTGGCGCGTGACGAGCGGGTCAAGGCGATCGCGGCCCTGGTCAAGACGTCGCCCGACGAGGTCGAGGCACGCATCGCCTCGCTGGTCGAGGAACGCCGCGCGCTCGAACGCGAACTCGCTGAAGCCCGCAAGGCGCTGGCGCTGGGCGGCGGTGCCGGCAAGGCGGGACCGGCGGTCGAAAGCATCGGCGGAGTCAGCTTCCAGGCGCAGGTGATCGACGGGCTCGACCCCAAGGAACTGCGCGGGCTGCTCGACCAAGCCAAGTCGGCCCTCGGATCGGGCATCGCGGTGATGGTCGCGACCAATGACGGCCGCGCCGCCTTTGCGGCTGCCGTCACCGACGATCTGACCGGTCGCTTCAGCGCGGTCGATCTGGTGCGCGCAGGCGTTGAGGCGCTGGGCGGCAAGGGCGGCGGCGGCCGTCCGGACATGGCGCAGGGCGGTGGTCCCGATGCCAGCAAGGCGGAAGCCGCCGTCGCGGCGGCGCGCGCACTGGTCGAGAACGCTGCAGCACCTGCTTGATTGATAGATCCCCTGCGAAGGCGGGGCACCTTGTTATAGCTATCACAGCAAACCGGTCCCCTGCGAAGGCAGGGGCCAATCACCTGCATTCGCCTTCTGCGTGGGCGGTCAGCGAATCTGGTAGGCGGTCTGTTGCGAGCGAGCCGGTGATCACATCCTGACAGCTCTGGAGATGGGCTGCTGTCTTCGCAGGGGATCAGCAGAGGGGCTGGCCACAGGAACGCCAACCATAAAAAAGGGCTGCGAAACCATGCGGTTCGCAGCCCTTTTTGATAGCGTCCCTCAGCTGGGAGGCGGTTCTCAGCCCTTCTTGAGCGAGATGCCGCCAAAGCGCTTGTTGAAGCGGGCAACCTGGCCACCCGAGTCCATCAGGCGCTGGTTGCCACCGGTCCAGGCCGGGTGCGAGGTCGGGTCGATATCCAGCTGCAGCGTGTCGCCTTCCTTGCCCCAGGTCGAGCGGGTCTGGTACACGGTGCCGTCGGTCATCTTCACATTGATCATGTGGTAATCGGGATGGATATCGTTCTTCATCGTCTTTGTCCTTGAATATGGCTGGTTCCGACCAGCCCGCAGGATGAATGGGAAGCGGCGCGCATAACGCTGCACGCCGCCAAAAGCAAGGGATTTACCAGAGCCGCCGGATCAGGCCGGCGGATCGGCGATCATTGCGGTAAAGCCGACCTCACAGGCGAGCTTGCCGTTTATCTCGGCCCGCGCCTTGAACTTGCACACCTTGGCACGCTTCTGTTCGAACTCGGCATGCAGGTCGAGCAGCACGCCGGGTTCGACCGGAACGCGGAACTTCGCGCCGTCGATCGCCATGAAATAGACCAGCTTGCCCGACCCCGCCAGGCCGAGCGATTCGACCGCCAATATGCCCGCCGCCTGCGCCAGCGCCTCGACGATAAGCACGCCGGGCATGATCGGGCGGGTGGGAAAATGGCCTTGGAAGAACGGCTCGTTCATGCTGACGGCCTTGATCGCGTGGATCGACTGGTCGATGTCCAGCCGCGCCACGCGGTCAACGAGCAGCATGGGATAGCGGTGCGGAAGCGCCGCCATCACCTTGAGGATGTCGTAGTTCACATCGCCTTCAGCCATGGGCCGGACTTACCGACCTTCGGGCTGCTGTGCGGCCGGGGCTGCCGGACGGGCCTGGCCCTGGGCGGCCTGCTGCGCAGCCTGGGCTTCGCGCTGCTGACGCGGCAGCCAGCCCTGCGGCGGGACCAGCTGGGCGGTCGGGATCAGCGCGTTCAGTTCGGCAGTGATGTCCTTGGTGATGTCATAGCCATCGGCGCGGGCGAGCGTGGCGCCGGCTTCGAACACGATGCTGACCTTGCGCTTGGTCATCGCCTGACGGACCGCCTGGTCGAACTTGTCGCTGATCTGCTCGAGCACATAGGCTTCCGACAGCGCGACCGGCTGCAGGATTTCCTGCACTTCCTGCGAACCCTGCTCGCGCAGCTGCTGGATCTGGCCCAGCTGCTGCTGCAGCGCTGCCTGGTTCTGCTGCGCGTTGGGCGCCTGCACGTCGGTGTTGAACTTGTTCACCAGCGGCTCGAGCTGCTGGCGGATCTGGTTCGACTTGGCCTGGGCGGCGTCATACTGCGCCTTGTAGGTGGTCGGACGCGCGGTGTTGGCGTTGACGAAGGCCGACGATTCGACCACGGCGCGGCGCTGATCGGCCACGGCGATACCGGCCACGGTCTGCGCCGCAACGGGAGCGATCGCGCCCGAAGCCAGGGTGCCGGCAGCCATCAGGGCTGCGGCGGTGCATTTCAGAAAGAGTTTCATCAGAACTGGGTCCCTACGTTGAATGTGAATAGACGGGTGTCGTCGCCAGGCTCCTTGAGCAGGGCGCGGGCAATATCGATGCGGAACGGGCCGAAGGGCGAGTTCCAGTTGACGCCAAAGCCGACGGTGACGCGAGGCTTGGGCGAATCGCCGAAAAACTGTTCGGTAAAGGCGAGGCTCGGCGTATTGGGCTGACCGGCGGCATTGGTCGCATTGGTCACGGTGTTGATCACCTGATTGCCCTGCGTGTCGGTTCCGAGTTCCAGATATTGCAGATTGCCGTTCGCGTCGCGGTTCTGCGGCGTCTGCAGCAGCGGCCGCACCACGCCGAACACGGCGCCGGCATCGACGAACACCGACGGACGCAGGCCAAGTTCGCGGGCGCCGCTGCCCAGCGGGATGTCGAGCTCGGCACGGGCGAGATAGTAATAGCGACCGCCAAGCGCGTCATCGACCCGGTTGCGGCGTCCGGTGACGGGGGTGTTGACGATCGCGCCGTTGACGATCTCGGGCGTGAAGCCGGTACGGATCACGCGCGGGCCGACGCCGCGGATGTCGAACCCGCGGATCTGCGGCTGCCCCAGGAAGAAGCGGTCGGTCAGGCGGATATCGTCGATCCCCTGTGCCGGCGTGCCGCGGTCCTCGAACGCGATGATATGGCCACCTTCTGCCGCGATGGTGAAGATGAAGCCGCTGCGGCCGATGCGCCAGTGCTTCGACGCGTTGAGACGCGTGCGCAGATAGCTTACCGCACCGCCAAGGCCGGCAAAGTCCTGCGACAGCGTCACGTTCTGGCCGCGCGTGGGACGGATGCGGTTGTCGCGATTGTCGTAGATCAGCGAATAGCCGATCAGCGAGGTCGTGCGCTGTCCCAGGTTGTCGCACAGGAAGAAGCCTGCACGGACCGGGTCGCATTCCAGCGTGCCGTTGCCGTCAAGGTCGGAGAAGAACTGGGTACGGTCGAGCGTGACGTCGTCGACCGTCAACGAGTAGCGCAGCAGCGCCGAGACATATTCGGTCAGCGGCACGCCAAGACGGAACGATGCGCCGGTGGTCAGCTGTTCGAACGTGGTATTGCGCGAATTACCAACGAAGTTGAAGCTGTTGAGGTCGCGGCGGAAAATATCCGCACCGAACGAGATGTTCTTGTCGAACACATAGGGTTCGGTGAAGCTCAGATTGAGCCCTTGCGAGAACTGCGAGTAGTTGATGCTGAGGCCGACGGTCTGGCCCTTGCCGCGGAAGTTGCGCTGACGGATCGACGCCTGAAGGATGAAATTCTCGATCGACGAGAAACCGGCGGAGAGCTGAAGCTCGCCGGTCGCCTTTTCCTCGACATTGGCTTCGAGGATGATGCGATCGGGCGCGCTGCCCTGCTTCTGCTCGATCTCGAACTTTTCCTGGAAATAGCCGAGCGAGTTGATGCGGTTTTCCGAGCGCTTGACCAGGAAGCTGTTGAACGCGTCGCCCTCGTTCAGGCGGAACTCGCGCCGGACGATCTTGTCCTGGGTGAGCGTGTTGCCGTTGATGTCGATCCGCTCGACATAGACGCGCGCCGATTCCGCCAGCTCGAACGTGATGTCCATCGTGAGCGTTTCGCGGTTGCGGTTGAAATTGGGGCGCACGTCCGCAAACGCATAGCCAAACAGGCCAGCGGTTTCGCTGAGCTGCTCCACGGTGTCCTCGACCAGCTTGGCATTGTACCAGTCGCCGGTCTTCATCGGCAGCTGGGCCTTGAGGCCATCTTCGGAGAAGTCGCGAATCTGGCTGTCGACGCCGACATCGCCGAACTTGTAGCGATCGCCTTCCTCGACGACATAGGTGATGATGAAGTCGCGCTTGTCCGGGGTCAGCTCGGCCACTGCCGAGATCACGCGGAAATCGGCATAGCCCTGGGTCAGATAGAACTGGCGCAACTTCTGCTGGTCATAGGCCAGCTTGTCGGGATCGTAGGAATCGCCCGAGCTGAAGAAGCGGTAGAAGCGCGACTGCTTGGTCGCCATCTCGCCGCGCAGTTCTCCGTCGGAGAATTTCTCGTTGCCCAGAATGTTGATCTGGCGGACCTTGGAGCGCGGACCTTCGTTGATCTCGAACACCACGTCGACGCGGTTCTGGTCCTGCTGGACCATCTTCGGCTCGACCGTGGCGGCAAAGCGGCCCTGGCGCTTGTATAGCTCGATGATGCGCGCGACGTCGGCGCGGACCTTGGTGCGGGTGAAGATCTGGCGTGGCGCAAGACGGATCTCGGGAAGGATCTTGTCTTCCTTGATGCGCTTGTTGCCTTCGAGGATCACGCGGTTGATGACCGGGTTTTCCTTGACGTCGATAACCACCGCGCCGTCATTGTTGCGGATGGCGACGTCGGCAAAGAGTTCTGTCTCGAACAGGTCGCGCAACGCCTGGTCGGCCGCAACCTGGGTATAGATGTCGCCGACGCGCAGCTGGATATACGAACGGACGGTATCCGCCTCGATCCGCTGCGATCCGTTGACGGTGATCGACCGGATCTGCTGGCCTGCAGGCGGTACCACGGCAGCGGGAGTTGATGCCTGGGGCGGTGCGGGAGGGGCTGCCGGACCTGCAGCCTGGGCGAAGGCGGCGCTTGCGGTTCCCGCCAGAACGGTGGAACTCAGCAACAGGCCGAGGGCACGCGCGCCAATGGCGATTTTCTGTTCAGATTTCACGAAAAAAAGACCCACACTAAGCCAAAAAACATCGGACGGTCCCTGCATTGCCGTCCGATAACCCGCCCCGGTGCGCAAACCCCTGCATCATCCGCCGCAATCAATCAACCCGTCTTTCAGCCGAGCAGGCCGAACGATGCCAGATCGTTGACGGTCACGAACACCATCAGGGCCAGCACGGCCGCCAGGCCCGAACGGAACGCCCATTCCATGACCTTGGGATTCACGGGTTTGCGCCGGATTCCCTCGATCGCATAGAACAGCAGGTGACCGCCATCGAGCATGGGAATTGGCAGCAGGTTGATGAACCCCAAATTAATTGAAATCAGCGCGATGAAGAAGATGAAGTCGTCGAGCCCGGCCGAGAGCTGCTCGCCCGAAACCTGCGCGATTTTGAGCGGCCCACCGAGTTCGGAAACCGAGCGGCGCCCCGTGATGACCTGACCCAGGGTCGCGACCATCAACCGGACGACATCGCCGGTACGCTCGACCGCGACCACGGGCGCCTCGACCAGCGAGACTGGCCGCATGACCGGCTTGGCGGACATGATGCCGAGGCGACCGATGCGATATTCGTTGCCGAAACGGTCCTTCTGGATCTCGACCCCGATCTTGAAATCGAACTCGCGGACCTTTCCGGCGCGTTCGGCGCGCAGCGTGATGCGTTCGTCTGGCCGGTGCGCGATGCGGCGTCCAAGCTCGTCGAACCACTCGATCCGTTCGCCATCGACCGAGACGATGCGGTCGCCCGGCAGCAGCCCGGCCTCCGCCGCTGACGATCCGGGGAGCACGCCAGCGACAACCGGCGGGGTGACGCTCTTGCCATAGGCGAAGGCGAAGCCGGCGAGGATCAGGATGGCGAAAAGGAAGTTGATCGCAGGGCCCGCGAACACGATCAGTGCGCGCTGCCACAGCGTCTTGGACTGGAAGGTGCGGTTGCGCTCTTCGGCGGGCAGCGCCATCCAGTTCGGGTCGGCGCGGCTCGACGGGTCCATGTCGCCTGCGAACTGGACGTAGCCGCCCAGCGGCAGCATCCCCAGCTTCCAGCGGGTGCCGTTTTTGTCGGTCCAACCGGCAATCTCGCGACCGAAGCCGATCGAGAAGGATTCCGCCTTCACCCCGAACCAGCGTCCGACCAGATAGTGACCCATTTCGTGCACGAAGACCAAGGGGCCGAGCACCAGCAGAAAGGCGAAGACGGTCAGCAACAAGCCGGGATTTTCGTTCAAGGGTCAGTTCCTGGTTCGCACCGCGGCGGCAGCATGCACGCGCGCTTCTCGATCTATCGCCAGCACATCCTGCAGGCTTTGCGGTTCCTGCGGGCTATAGCCTGCCAGGACCTCCGACACAATCGCGGCAATATCGAGGAATCCGATCTCTTCCTTCAGAAACGCGGCCACCGCGATTTCGTTCGCCGCGTTGAGGATGGCGGGCGCGCCGCCACCTGAGGCAATCGCCTGGCGGCAGATGCCGGGACCGGGAAAGCGTTCGTCGTCCAGAGGTTCGAAGGTCAGCTGGCCGATGGTCGCAAGGTCGAGCGGCGCGCAATCGGTCGCGATCCGGTCGGGCCAGGCCAGCGCCGAGGCGATCGGGATCCGCATGTCTGGCGCGCCCAATTGTGCCAGCGTGGAACGGTCGCGATATTCGACCATCGAATGGATCACAGATTGCGGGTGCACGAGAATGCGGATGGCATCGAGCCCGACCGGGAAGAGGTGATAGGCCTCGATCAGTTCGAGCCCCTTGTTGAACATGGTCGCGCTGTCGACCGAGATTTTCGCGCCCATCGACCAATTGGGATGCGCGACCGCCTGGGCCGGGCCTGCAGCGCGCATCTGCTCGATCGTCCAGGTGCGGAACGGGCCGCCGCTCGCGGTCAGCGTGATACTTTGAACGTGATCGTAGGAGGCGCCTGCAAGGCACTGAAAAATCGCATTATGCTCGGAATCGACCGGGAGCAGCGTCGCGCCCGAGCTGCGTGCCGCTTCGATCATCAGCGCGCCCGAGGAAACCAGCGCCTCCTTGTTGGCGAGCGCGACACTGCGTCCGCGCAGCAGGCTGCGCATGATCGGCGCGAGCCCCGCACAGCCGACGATCGCAGCCATGGTCCAGTCGGCGTCGAGATCGGCCGCGTCGAGCAGAGCCTGCGGGCCCGACCAGGCCTGGGTGGCGCTGCCCTCGAGCGCTTCAGCCAGCGCCTGATGCTGCGCCGGATCGCCGATCACCGCGACTTGGGCGGAGAATTCCCGTGCCAGCTTCGCCAGTCCTGCGGCATCGCTGTTCGCGGTCAGCGCGACGATGCGATAGGCCGAGGGGTTGAGGCGGATGAGATCGAGCGTCGAGGTGCCCACCGATCCGGTTGCGCCGAATATGCTGATCGAGCGCGGCTCAGCGGACGGCGGCGGCACGATCAGCCCGGGAGAGAGCGTTTCGGGGCGCGACATGGAATGTTTATCCTAGCGCCCAAAATGCGTTGGCTGCAACCAGAGTTGCAACGATCGGTGCGACGGGCACAAGTCCGTCGACGCGGTCGAGAATGCCGCCATGCCCGGGGATCAGCGTGCCAGAGTCTTTCACGCCTGCCTGGCGCTTCATCCAGCTCTCCAGAAAGTCGCCCATCTGCGCAACGATGGCGAGCGGCGCGCTCGCCAGCACGAGGATATAGGGCAGATCGAGATGCTCGCGCAGCAGCATCGCGAACAGCAGCGCTGCCGTCATGCCGCCGGCTAGGCCCGCCCAGGTCTTGCTGGGGCTGATCGACGGGGCGATCTTGGGCCCGCCTATGCCGCGCCCGGCAAAATAGGCGCCGATATCGGTCGCCCAGACGGTCGCCATCGTCCAGAAGGCGAGCAGCAGGCCGTTCTCCTGCTGGCGCAGATAGAGCAGCGCCATGACCGGCACCGCGCAATAGAGCACGCCCCAGGCGAGGCGAAAGCCGCGATCGATCGTCGCGATGAAGAAGGCTCCGCCGATGATGAAGCCCAGCGAAAGAAAGCCGGGGCCATCGGCAAAGGGCGAGAGCATCGACAAGGGGGCCATCAGCGCCAGCATCGAGAGGCGTCGGCGCTCCATGCGTCCGACCAGCCCGGCCCATTCGTGCTGCATCGCCAGCGCGCCTGCCATCAGCAGCAGCCAGAAGGCAATGCCGCCCAGCCACAGCGCGGTTCCGGCGATCGCCACCAGCACTACGCCCGAAACCGTGCGGATCGCGAGATCCTGGCCGAACAGGGACCGCTTCACCGGTTCAGCGGCCACCAAAGCGCCTTTCGCGAGTGGCATAGGACTGGAACGCTTCAGCGAGCGAATTCCCGTCGAAATCGGGCCAGAGCGTGTCGGTGAAATAGAGTTCGGCATAGGCCGCCTGCCAGAGCAGGAAGTTGCTCAGCCGCTGCTCGCCCGATGTGCGGATTAGCAGATCGAGCGGGGGCAGGTCGCTGGTGTCGAGCATGGCATCGATATGCGCCGCCTCGATCGCGTCGGCGTTGACCTCACCGCGCGCAGCCGCAGCGGCAAGCGCACGCGTTGCGCGCACAAGCTCGTCCTGCGCGCCGTAATTGAGCGCGATGACGAGCGTCGTGCCGCTGTTATGCGCGGTCCGCTCCACAACGTCGTCGATCATTTCGACCAGATCGGGCGCGAGCACGCGATAATTGCCGATGATCTTGAGCCGCACGTTGTTGGCGATGAACTCGTCGACATCGGCGCGGATGAAGTGCCGCAGCAGCCCCATCAGGTCCGAAACCTCGTCCTCCGGACGCTTCCAGTTTTCCGACGAGAAAGCGTAGAGCGTCAGCGCCTCCAGCCCCATGTCGCGGGCCGCGCGCACGGTGGTGCGCACTGCCTCGACGCCCTGCTTGTGGCCGACAAAGCGGGGCAGGTTGCGCCGCGCGGCCCATCGGCCATTGCCGTCCATGATGATGGCGGCGTGGCGCAACCCGCAAGCAGGCGCCAGCCCCGCATGTGCAGGCGCTGCGGAATGCGCCTCTGCCTTGGACAGCTTGGGGCCGGGCCGAAAGATCACTGGCCCAGAATTTCTTTTTCTTTCTGCGTCGCGGCGGCATCGGCCTGGGCGATCATGTCGTCGGTCAGCTTCTGCACTTCTGTCTCGAAGCGCTTGCGCTCGTCCTCGCTGATCACGCCCTTCTTCTCGTCGGTCTTGAGCGAATCCATGCCGTCGCGGCGGACATTGCGGATCGCGATGCGCGCCTTTTCGGCATATTGACCGGCGAGCTTGGCCAGTTCCTTGCGGCGTTCCTCGGTGAGGTCGGGGATCGGCAGGCGCAGCGTCTGTCCGTCGACGATCGGATTGAGGCCGAGACCAGCCGAGCGGATCGCCTTGTCTGCCGGGCCGACATTCGACTTGTCCCAGACCTGCACCGACAGCATGCGCGGTTCGGGCGCGGACACCGTCGCGATCTGGGTCAGCGGCATGTGCGCGCCATAGACCTCGACCGTCACCGGATCGAGCAGCGTGGTGTTGGCGCGCCCGGTGCGCAGGCCCGAAAGGTCGCCCTTGAGCGATTCGACCGCGCCGTTCATCCGGCGCTCGAGATCTTTCTTGTCAAACTGTGCCACTGGTTCAGTCCTTCTGATGTACGGTTGTCGCGGTGCCTTCGCCGCTCAGAACGCGGGCAAGATTGCCCTGTTCGCGGATCGAGAACACCACGATGGGAATGGAATTGTCGCGGCAGAGCGCCACGGCGCTCGCGTCCATGACCTTGAGATTGTCCTGCAACACCCGGTCATAACTCAATGTTTCGTAACGCACGGCGGTGGGATCGAGCTTGGGATCGGCATTGTACACGCCGTCGACGCTGGTGCCCTTGAGCAGCGCATCGCACTTCATTTCGGCCGCACGCAGCGCCGCGCCGGAATCGGTGGTGAAATAGGGCGCGCCGACGCCCGCGGCGAAGATCACGACGCGGCCCTTTTCGAGGTGGCGCTGGGCGCGGCGGCGGATCACCGGCTCGCACACCTTGTCCATCTCGATCGCCGACTGGACGCGCGTGGGCACGCCCATCTGTTCGAGCGCGCTCTGCATTGCGAGTGCGTTCATCACCGTGGCGAGCATGCCCATGTAATCGGCCTGCGCACGGTCCATGCCCTTGGCGGCGCCTGCCATGCCGCGGAAGATGTTGCCGCCGCCGATGACCAGGCAGATTTCAAGCCCGGTGTCCTTGGCCGCCTTCACCTCTGCGGCCATGCGCGCGACGGTGGCGGGATCGATGCCGTACTGGCCGTCGCCCATCAGGGCTTCCCCCGACAGCTTCAGGAGGATGCGGCGGTAGGATGCGATGGTCATGAATGTTCCGGTATCTGGAATGAAATGCGGCGCTTCTGGCCGAGTGGCGCGCACCATAGTCAGTGCATCCGGCACTGCCAAGCACGTTCCTGCACAGTTTGACGTCACGCGATCGATCGGGCGTCGCGGACGCAAAAACAGCGGGCAGCCCCAGGGGCCACCCGCCGTCTTTTTGCTGAAAGGCTAAAGGCTTAGAGGCCTGCAGCCGCCGCGACTTCGGCCGCGAAATCGGTTTCTTCCTTCTCGATGCCTTCGCCGAGCTGGAAGCGGACATAGTCCTTGAGCACGATCTTGCCGCCCGCATCCTTGGCGGCCTTGGCCACCACGTCGGCGATCGGGGTCTTGTTGTCGATCACGAACAGCTGGCTGAGCAGCGCGTTTTCCTTGGCGAACTTGGCGATCGCGCCATCGACCATCTTGGCCTGCACTTCAGCGGGCTTGCCGCTTTCGGCCGCCTTTTCCTCGGCGATCTTGCGCTCGCGCGCGATCAGCTCGGCATCGAGGCCATCGGCGTTCAGCGCCAGCGGGAAGGCCGCCGCAATGTGCATGCCGATCTGCTTGCCCAGCGGCTCGAGCACGTCGGCAGCGACATCGCCTTCGAGCGCGACGAGCACGCCGATCTTGCCGAGGTTCGGCGCGACGGCATTGTGCATGTACGACACGACAACGCCCTGATCGACCGAGACGGTCTTGATGCGGCGGATCGACTGGTTTTCGCCGATGGTGGCGATCGAGCTGGTCAGCTTGTCGCCGACGCTGCCGCCATCGGGATATTCGGCCGACTTGAGCGCTTCGACATCGTCACCGGTGGTCAGGGCGACCGAGGTCACCTTCCGGACGAAATCCTGGAACTGGTCGTTCTTGGCGACGAAGTCGGTTTCGCTGTTCACTTCGACGGCCACGCCCTTCAGGCCGGCGACCTCGATGCCCACCAGGCCTTCGGCGGCGGTGCGGCTCGACTTCTTCTGCGCGGTGGCCAGGCCCTTGGCGCGCAGTGCGTCGACGGCGGCTTCGATATCGCCATTGGCTTCGGTCAGCGCCTTCTTGGCGTCCATCATGCCAGCGCCGGTGCGCTCGCGCAGTTCCTTGACAGTAGCAGCGGTTACAACAGCCATGTTCGTGTTCCTTGTTTTGAATATGGACGCAGGGGCCACGGGTGCGGGCCAATGCCCGGCCCGTAGCCCCTGCATGTGTCAGTTTTGTGCAAGCAGGGCAGGGGCTGGCCCCGCCCGGCTCGATCAGCCAATCCGATTAGGCGGCGTCGCCGGCATCGGCAGCGGCGTCTTCCAGCGCGGCTTCTGCCGGCGGTTCGGCCATCTCGCCGACATCGGCGCCCGAAGCCACGGCAGCGCCGGTGCGGCCCTTGGTGGCAGCAGCAGCAACAGCGTCGCAATAGAGGCGGACGGCGCGCGCGGCGTCATCGTTCGCGGGAACCGGGAAAGCGATGCCCTGCGGGTCGACGTTCGAATCGAGGATCGCGATCACCGGGATGCCCAGAACATTGGCTTCCTTGATGGCGAGGTCTTCCTTGTTCGCGTCGATCACGAACATCACGTCGGGAATGCCGCCCATGTCGCGGATGCCGCCGAGCGACAGTTCGAGCTTGTCGCGCTCGCGGGTCAGCTGCAGCACTTCCTTCTTGGTGAAGCCCGAGGTGTCGCCGGCGAGCTGCTCTTCGAGCATCTTGAGGCGCTTGATCGAGCCCGAGATGGTCTTCCAGTTGGTGAGCATGCCACCCAGCCAGCGGTGGTTAACAAAATGCTGGCCGCTGGCGCGGGCCGCTTCGGCGATCGGGGCCTGGGCCTGGCGCTTGGTGCCGACGAACAGCACCTTGCCGCCTGCCTGAACGGTGGCCGAGACGAACTCGAGCGCGCGTGCGAACAGCGGCACGGTCTGCGACAGGTCGAGAATGTGGATGCCGTTGCGTGCGCCGAAGATGTACGGCTTCATGCGCGGGTTCCAGCGGTGGGTCTGGTGGCCGAAATGCGCGCCGGCTTCGATCAATTGCTGCATGGTGACGACAGGTGCCGCCATAGGGATTTCCTTTCCGGTTGTGCCTCTGGAAGACGGGAACCTTGTGGGCCTGACCCTCAAAGGGTGGCCGGGGCACCGGTATGTGTGTCTTCCATGTGGATTGCATGCGGCACAGCGCCACGTGCGAGCGGGCCCTTAGGCGAACTGGCGCACGAAATCCAGCCTCAAAATGTGCGACGAACCGAATTTTCCGGTTGACGATCCGAAACAGAAGTGGAACAAAACACATACAAAGAGAGTCAGTGGCTCCGGATCGTCCCGATATGGAACCAATGGCTTTCCACTGAGTTATCCACAATGTTCCATCGGGCTCCAATCCGGCGGACGCAAGTCAGGATGTAGCGTTATGTTTGCTGTAGCCATTGCCCTGTTCTTCGCCGCCGCCGCAATCGGGGCCGTGCTTGTCATTGCCCAGTCGTTCGCTGGATCGGCAGAGCGCTTCGATGCGCTGTTCGCCGCCTATCGCGCTGCAGGACAGGGGCGGGTTGCTCAGGGCCAGATGCGTGCTGTCGCGACCTATGTTCCGAACCGCGCGCCCGATTACAGCCCGCGCAACGTGATCGCGATGCCGGTTCGCGGCAGCGTCCGCGTCAGCCAGCCGGATTGGCGCGCTGCCGCTTGACCCTGGCGTAGGATGCGATGCCGAACGGGATCAGCGCCAGATACATCAGGCAAATTGCCGTCAGCGTGATGAACGGCACGGTAAGCAGCGACGCTGCCGTGATCGCGAACACCGCAAGCGCTTCCAGGCGAATGTTCTTTCGTACATTGAGCGACGACCAGCTGAAGGTCGCGACATTCGATATCATCAGAAATGCGATCAGCAGAACCCAGGGGCCGATGACGCTATAGTGTCGGAAAATGTCCTCACCCGTCTCGATCCACAGGTAAAGTGGCAGCATGGCGAGGCCAGCGCCGGCCGGGGCCGGGATGCCGGTGAGATAGCCTGCAGATTTGTGCGGCTGATCCTCCAGATCGATCTGCGCGTTGAACCGCGCAAGCCGCAGCGCGCAGCATACCGCGAGCGTGAGCGCGATAAGCCAGCCGAAGCGCGGCAGCTCGTTGAGCGACCACAGGAACAGGACAAGGGCAGGCGACACACCGAACGCGATCGAATCCGCCAGCGAGTCCAATTCGGCCCCGAACCGGCTTTGCGCCTTGAGCATTCGCGCGACGCGTCCGTCGATCCCGTCGAGCACGCCTGCCAGCACGATCGCGCCCGCTGCCAGCGGCCATTGGTCCTGCAAGGCGAAGCGGATGCCGGTAAGCCCGCAGCACAAGGCGCTGGCGGTGATCGCGTTGGGGACCATCGCGCGCAGCGTCAGTCCTTCGCGGAGGCGAAAACGGCGTCCCGCCAGATAACGGATCGGACCGCGGCGTCCGCGACGCTCCAACGGATCGCGCTCGCTCATACCGTGATGCTCCTTGAAGGACCGGATGCCGGGGCAGGGGACTGTCGCATCAATGCGCGATCCCTTCGCGCACCGGTGCGTCACCGACAATGCCGAGCACGGTTTCGCCCGCGACAATGCGCTGGCCCTTGACTACATTGGGTGCGGTGCCGCGCGGCAGATAGACATCGACGCGGCTGCCGAACCGGATCAGCCCGACGCGCTGGCCGACCGCAACGAAATCGCCTTCCTTGACGAACGGCACAATCCGCCGCGCGACCAGGCCTGCAATCTGGGTGAACCCGACGCGCAGACCGTCCGACCGCTCGACCATGATGTGCTGGCGCTCGTTCTCGTCGCTCGCCTTGTCGAGATCGGCATTCAGGAACTTGCCCGAGATATAGACGATGCGCCGGATGGTGCCGCCGATCGGCGCGCGGTTGATGTGCACGTCGAACACGCTCATGAAAATCGATACGCGCCAGAGCGGATCGGGCCCCAGTCCGTCATGGTCGGCCAGCTCGATCGGCGGCGCGACTTCCTGGATCAGGGTGACCAGACCATCGGCCGGCGCGACGACAAAGCGCTCGTCGAGCGGCGTGACCCGGGCAGGGTCGCGGAAGAACGCAAGGATCCACAAGGTGAGCCCGCCCATCGGCCAGGCCAGCGTTTCCCATGCCATCAGCGCAAAGATGAGCGTGATGCCTGCTGCGATAACGGCGAATTTGCGACCTTCGGGATGGACCGGGGGCAGGCTCCAGCTCGCCAGGCCCTTGCCCCGGTTATCCAGTAATTCTTGCGACATGCCCGCCCTCTTAGGGACACTGACCGGGTGTGACAACGGCCAATGGCCCCACAATGCGGTGAATGCTGCGCTGCGGCATAAACTTGCTAGTGATTTGCAATACTGAAAGTGCAGCGATTGCGCTGATCCGCAAGGTTGAAACCTCGCCCGACTTTGCTAAGAGCGTCCCAGATTTCCTGATTCCTCCCTAGCAAGAAGGCGCAAAATCCGCATGGCAAAGATCAAGGTGGCCAAGCCCGTCGTCGAAATCGACGGCGACGAAATGACCCGCATCATCTGGGAGTGGATCCGCGAACGCCTGATCCTGCCCTATCTCGACATCGACCTGAAATATTACGACCTGTCGATCCAGAAGCGCGATGAGACCAACGACAAGATCACCGTCGATGCCTCGAACGCGATCCGCGAGCATGGCGTCGGCGTCAAGTGCGCCACCATCACGCCGGACGAGGCGCGCGTCGAGGAGTTCAACCTCAAGAAGATGTGGAAGTCGCCCAACGGCACCATTCGCAACATCCTGGGCGGCGTCGTGTTCCGCGAGCCGATCGTGATCTCGAACATCCCGCGGCTGGTGCCCGGCTGGACCGACCCGATCGTCGTCGGCCGTCACGCGTTCGGCGACCAGTACAAGGCGACGGATTTCCGCGTGCCCGGCCCGGGCAAGCTGCGTCTGGTGTTCGAAGGCGAGGACGGCACCACGATCGACGAGGAAGTCTTCCAGTTCCCGTCGTCGGGCGTCGCCATGGCGATGTACAATCTCGATGACTCGATCGCCGATTTCGCCCGCGCATCGATGAACTATGGCCTCGATCGCGGCTGGCCGACCTATTTGTCGACCAAGAACACGATCATGAAAGCCTATGACGGCCGCTTCAAGGACATCTTCGAGGAGATTTACGAGAAGGAATTCAAGGCCAAGTTCGAGGCCGCCGGCATCACCTATCAGCACCGCCTGATCGACGACATGGTGGCATCGGCGCTGAAATGGTCGGGCAAGTTCGTCTGGGCGTGCAAGAACTATGACGGCGACGTTCAGTCGGATACTGTCGCGCAGGGCTTCGGCTCGCTCGGCCTGATGACCTCGGTGCTGATGACCCCCGATGGCAAGACCGTCGAGGCGGAGGCCGCCCACGGTACCGTCACGCGCCACTATCGCATGCACGAACAGGGCAAGGCGACCTCGACCAACCCGATCGCCTCGATCTTCGCCTGGACCCGCGGCCTCATCTATCGCGGCCGCTTCGACGAGACGCCCGAAGTGGTGCGCTTCGCCGAAACGCTGGAACGCGTCTGCATCGAAACCGTTGAGCAGGGATCGATGACCAAGGACCTCGCCATCCTGATCGGGCCCGACCAGGCCTGGATGACCACCGAGCAGTTCTTCGAGGCGATCCGGGTCAATCTTGAAAAGGAAATGGGCAACTGGGCATGAGGGGTTGATGGCGCAACGCAGCAGCAAGGCACGGCTGGAGGTCAGGCAGGCACGCAGGGGCGATATTCCCGGAATATCGGCCCTGGTCGAGCGAGCCTATCCCAGCCTGCCGCCGTACAAGTTCGGCGAGCTGCGCGGCCAGATCAACAATTTCCCCCAAGGCCAGTTCGTCGCCATTCTTGACGGCGAGATCGTCGGCTATTGCGCCTCGTCGCGCGTGACCGAGGCCATGGCCTTCGGTCCGCACGACTGGGAAGAGATCAGCGGCAACGGCTTCGGCACCCGCCATGTGCCCACCGGCGAATGGCTTTACGGCTATGAAATGTGCGTCGACCCCGCCCAGCGCGGGGTCCGCATCGGCAAGCGGCTCTACGAGGCGCGCCGGGCGCTGGCCGAACAGCTCGAACTCAACGGCATCGTCTTTGCCGGGCGCATCCCCGGCTATGACCGCGCCAAGCGCACCAAGAAGGCCGAAAGCCCCGAGGACTATCTCGCCAAGGTGATCGACGGCAAGCTGCGCGATCCGGTCATCGGCTTCCAGATCGCCAACGGTTTCACCCCCGTCGGCATATTGAAGCGTTATCTGCCCGAGGATCGACAGTCGCGCGGCCATGCGGCGCACATGGTCTGGCGTAACCCCTATGTGAACGCGGACGAACCACCCAAGCACCGTGTCCCGCGCGGGGTGGAGAGCGTCCGGCTCGCCACGGTGCAGTTCCAGGCGCGCGCTGTTGCGAATTTCGAAGAATTCGTCCGAAACGTCGAATATTTCGTCGATGTGGCAGCGGATTACCGGGCGGACTTCGTACTGTTTCCCGAAATGTTCACGATGTCGCTGCTGTCCTTCGCTAAGAAGAAGATGGGGCCGCAGGAAGCGATCGAGGCGCTGAGCGAATTCACGCCGCGCATCCGCGACGAGCTCACGCGCATGGCGATGGAATATAACATCAACATCATCGGCGGATCGCACCCGACCCGCGCCGATGATGGCGATATCCAGAACATCGCGCTGGTGGCGCTGCGTGATGGATCGATCCACGCGCAGGAAAAGATTCACCCCACGCCCAACGAGCGGTACTGGTGGAAGATCAAGGGCGGCGACAGCATCGACGCGATCCAGACCGATTGCGGGCCGATCGGCGTGCTCATCTGCTATGACAGCGAGTTTCCCGAACTGGCGCGCCGTCTGGCGGACGAGGGCGCGCGGATCATCTTCGTGCCCTTCTGCACCGACAGCCGCGAGGCCTATATGCGGGTGCGCTATTGCTGCCAGGCGCGCGCGATCGAGAATCAGTGCTATGTCGTGATGTCCGGCAATGTCGGTAATCTGCCCGATGTCGAGAACATGGATATCCAGTACGCGCAAAGTTGCATCCTGACGCCGTGCGACCTGCCGTTCGCGCGCGATGGCATCGCGGCGGAGGCGAGCGAGAATGTCGAGACGCTGACGATCAGCGACGTCAATCTGGATGACCTCAGCTGGGCGCGGCACGAGGGCACGGTGCGCAACCTGGGCGATCGTCGCTACGACCTCTACCACATTGAATGGGACCGCGCCGTTGGGCGCGGCAATGCCGCCGCGAAGCGCGAACGCGCCCGTCAGGCGGCGCCTGCAGGGCCGCAGGGCGGCGGGGGCGGCTGATCGCTCGCATCAGAATGATTTATGGCTGACATGCTGTCCTTTATCCGCCATGAATTGATCCATGCACACGCCCTTTGAGAATCCGGTCTTCAGCGATGCCCTGGTGATCCTAGGGGCGGCTGGCATCGTCATTCCGGCCTTTGCGCGGCTCCGGATCAACCCTGTCATCGGTTTCATCCTGGTCGGCATGCTGGTCGGGCCATCGGGCCTCGGCTCGATTGTCGACCAGTTCCCATGGCTCTATCACATCACCATCACCGACCGCGAGGCGATCGATCCGTTCGCCGAATTCGGCATCGTGATGCTGCTGTTCACCATCGGGCTCGAGCTGTCGTTCAAGCGCCTCTGGGCAATGCGGGTGCAGGTGTTCGGGCTGGGCTCGGCGCAGCTGCTGGCCTCCGGGCTGGTGATCGGCTTTGCGCTCAACCTGATCGGTCAGCCGCTCGCCGGCGCCCTCGGCCTCGGCATGGCACTCGCTTTGTCCTCGACCGCACTGGTGCTGCCGATGGTCGGCACGACCGGGCCGGTCGGGCGTTCGGCGCTCGCCATGCTGATCTTCGAGGATCTGGCGCTGGTGCCAATCATCTTCGCGCTCGGCGCGCTGGCGCCGCGCGCCGAGGCCGCCGGACTGGACGGGCTGGTCGAGACCTTGTGGCTGGGTGGGCTGACGATCGTCATCATGCTGCTCGCCGGGCGCTATCTGCTGCCTTATCTGTTCGCGCAGGCGGCGCGCACCAAGAGCCCCGAGCTGTTCCTCGCAGCATGTCTGCTCGTCGTCATCACCGCTTCGGTCGCCACGGCGGCGGCGGGCCTGTCGCCGATCGTCGGCGCGCTGATCGCGGGCGTGATGATCGCGGAAACCGAATATGGCGACGAGGTCGAGATCATCACCGCGCCGTTCAAGGGGCTGGCGCTTGGGGTGTTCCTGATCACCGTCGGCATGTCGGTCGATCTGCGGGTGGTTGCGGCCAACTGGCAATCGCTGGCGATCGCCGTGGTCGGCGTGTGCCTTATCAAAGCGGTGGTCACCGGCGGGCTGTTGCGGCTGGTCGGCGCACGGCGCGGGGTTGCGGCGGAAACCGGCGTTTTGATGGCCAGCCCTGCCGAAACCACGCTGATCGTGCTCGCCGCGGCAGTGCAGGCGCAGCTGATCCAATCGAGCACCGCGCAATTCTGGCAGATCGTCACCGCGATCGGCCTCACGATCACGCCGCTGCTCGCCAAGCTCGGCCATGTCATTGCGACGCGCATCGACATGCGCGCGAGCGAAAGCGCTGCTCCGGACGAGGAATCTGCAGGTGCGGGCAGGGTGGTGCTGTTCGGCTATGGCCGCGTGGGCGAGATCGTCTCGGACATGCTGGCCAAGCACAACCAGCCCTATGTCGCGATCGAATCCAATGTCGATGTCGTGGCCGCCGCGCGGCGCAAGGGCGTGCCGATCCTGTTCGGCGATGTCGCCCGGCCCGAACTGCTCGACCGGCTGCGGCTCGGCCATGCCAAGGCGCTGATCCTGACGATGGACGATCCGGTGCTGGCGGTGCGCATCGTGCGCCGCGTCGCCGGCTGGGTGCCGGACCTCACCATCATCGCCCGCGCGCGCGATGCCAATCATGCCGCAGAACTCTACCGCGCCGGCGCTACCCTGGCCGTGCCCGAGGCGCTGGAAAGCTCGCTGCAGCTGTCCGAGGCCTTGCTGGTCGATCTCGGCATCGCGATGGGGCCTGTGATCGCCTCGATCCACGAGAAGCGCGACGAACTGCGCCGCAAGATCATGCAGGAGGGCGAGCTTTCCAAGCAGCCGCTGCTCAAATCGGGTGAGGCGCCGGCGGGGTAGGGGGCCACCAAAATCCTCCCACAGCTTGCGGGGGGGAGGATTTGAATTGGCCTAACCCAAAGCCGCCTGCTTCTCTTCCGCCAGCCGGTCGAGCTCGGCGCGGCTCTTCTTCTCCGCGGCGGACTTGAGCTGGCCGCACGCTGCCATGATGTCGCGGCCGCGCGGGGTGCGGACGGGCGCGCTGATGCCGCCTTCGAACACGATGTCCGAAAAGCGCTTGATCCGTTCCGGGTCCGAGCATTCGTACGCCGCGCCGGGCCAGGGGTTGAACGGGATCAGGTTAACCTTGGCGGGCAGGCCATAGGCCTTGAGCAGCCGCACCAGTTCGCGCGCGTCCTCGTCGCTGTCGTTCTTGTCCTTGAGCATCACATATTCGAAGGTGATCCGCCGCGCGTTGCTTGCGCCCGGGTAGTCGGCACAGGCCTGGAGCAGCTGTTCGAGGCCATATTTGCGGTTCAAGGGCACGATCTCGTCGCGCACCTCCTTGGTCACCGCGTGTAGCGAGACCGCCAGGTTGACGCCGATCTCCTCACCGCAGCGCGCCATCATCGGCACGACGCCGCTGGTGGAGAGCGTGATGCGCCGCTTGGACAGCGCGAGGCCATCGCCGTGCATCACGACCTTCATCGCGTCGCGGACATGATCGAAATTGTACAGCGGCTCGCCCATGCCCATCAGCACGATATTGGTGAGCAGCCGACCATCGGCGGTATAGGCGGCGGCGTCCTCATCCTCGTCAAGCCGGTCCATCGCGCCCTTCGGCCATTCGCCCAGCGCGTCACGCGCCAGCATCACCTGTCCGACGATCTCGCCCGGCGTGAGGTTGCGCACCAGCCGCATCGTGCCGGTATGGCAGAAGCGGCAGTTGAGCGTGCAACCGACCTGGCTGGAGATGCACAAGGTGCCCCGGTCCGCATCGGGGATGAAGACCATCTCGTAATCCTGGCCGTCATCGGTGCGCAGCAGCCATTTGCGCGTGCCGTCGCTCGATACCTGCGCCTCGACGATCTCGGGACGGCCGATGACGAAGCGCTCGGCGAGCCAGGGGCGCATCGGCTTGGCGATATCGGTCATTGCGTCGAAATCGGTGACGCCGCGATGGTAAATCCAGTGGAACAGCTGTTTGGAGCGCAGCTTGGCCTGCTTGCGGTCGAGCCCGGCAGCCTCGAGCAGCGCGCCGATATCCTCGCGCGCAAGGCCCATCAGGTCGCTGCGGCCATCGGCGCGCGGCGTGATCGCGCGCGGCACAGGCACGGGGTCGATATGGCCCGGAATGGGCATGGAGATCGGGGTTTCGGCGTTCATGGCGGCGCACATAGTCAAATTCGCCCGCAATTGCTAGCTGTGCCGCTGGCGCAGCACCGTTCCCCGTCTTCAGGAGCCCCCATGGATCGTTTCTTCACCGTGATTGCCACCCGTGTCGCCTGGCTGGTGGGCAGACCCTTTGCCTTTTTCGCGGCGACACTGATCATCGTGATCTGGGGGGTGACGGGGCCGGTGTTCGGCTATTCGGATACCTGGCAGCTGGTGATCAACACCGGCACCACGATCATCACCTTCCTGATGGTATTCGTCATCCAGAACAGCCAGAATCGCGATGCGGCCGCGATGCAGGCCAAGCTCGATGAGCTGATCCGCGCGCAGCAGGACGCGCGCAATGCCTTTATCGGCATCGAGCATCTCACCGATGTGCAGATCGACGCGATCCGCGCCGCTTTGGAAGAGGAGGGGCGCGCCACTGGCGACCATCACAAGGCGGCGCATGCCAGTGTCGAGCGGCTGCTCGATCGTATCTAGCTGCGGCGCGCACATCCCAAAGCTGCCGCGTCCATCGCGGTCGCGGCCCCTTTCAGCAGATACAGGTCGCGTATCGTGTTGCCGCGCGCGTCCTCGCTGCTGGCGGTCATCTCGCGGGCCGAGCGCATCGCGGCGATGATGCTGGCGTCCATCGTCTTGTCGCGCGCCCATGCATCGCCGCCGCCGCCGGTCAGGCGAAAGCGGCGGATGCCGATGGTCAAGGTGACGGCCTGGCCTTTGGCCATCGCGCGGCTGAGCCGCAGATGGAACTGGCCGCGTACGCCGCGCTTCGGCCAGTAGCCGATGCTGGCAAAGGGGCGATATTGCCGGGTCCCGCGCACCTCGTCAGGCTGGGCGATGGCATAGCAGCGGGGCACCTGCGGATCGCGGAACGCGCCCCAGGCGTCGAACACGCCCAGGCTGTCGCGCGCCTCAGCCGCGGTGGCCAGCGCCGCCAGCAGCAAAAGCGCGGCGGCGTAGTGCCTCACGCATGGCCTCCGCCGGTGCCGGTGACGACGACATGCTCCACGCCATTCTCGATCATCACCACCGATCCCTGCGGAAGGCCGGGCGCGATCGGCGCGCCGAACTCGGGGTGCACCGAAATCCCCAGCAGCACGCCGCGCAGCACCCGGCTCGAAATGCCGTGCATGATCACCAGGCGGTCGCCCGGTTCACCCGCATGATCGGCGAGCCAGCCCGTCACGCGCTCGGCAATCTCGGGATAGCATTCGCCGTCGGGGGCAGGGGTGAGCAGCATGTCGGCGCTGACGATCGGTCCGACTTCCTCGACGACTTCGGCATAATAACGCCCGCCCCAGCAACCCATGCCGATCTCGGCAAGACGGACATCGCGCGCGGCATCGTGCCAGTCGAGCCCGAGATGTTCGGCGATCACCGCCAGCGTCTGCAGCGCGCGGCCCGTATCCGATGCCCAGAGCTTCAAATCCGGCTTTGTTCCCAGCACGCCCGCGAGCGCTGCGCCCATGGCGTCGGCCTGGGCAAAGCCCGCTCGGGTCAGCGGGGTGTGGAGATGGTCGCCCTGCAGCCTTTTCGCGGCGTTGAATACGGTCTCGCCATGGCGCGCGATGAACAGGCGACCGGGCACCGGCGGGCAGGCAAAGCGGGAATTTTGCGTCATATCGAACCCGTTTCGGCAAAGGGGCGGGAATAGGCAAGCCTATCCCGTCATTTTCCACAGTTTTGGCGCGTTTCCCCGGCTATCGGCTTGCCCCTAAAGCCAATCTTGTTAATGAAGTGGGTCCGGAATCTGCCTGCGTGGCGGATATGTCATTTGCTGATGAGGCTGCAGCGCCTCGGGGGATTTTCATGAAAGCGACAATCGAACGCGCGACGCTCCTCAAGAGCCTCAGCCATGTTCAGTCGGTGGTGGAACGGCGCAACACGATCCCCATCCTGTCGAACGTGCTGATCGAGGCGTCGAGCGATGGCGCGCTGCGCTTCATGGCGACCGATCTCGACCTGCAGATCGTCGAGACGATGAGCGCCTATTCGGTCGAGACCCCCGGATCGATCACGGTTTCGGCGCACACGCTGTTCGAAATCGCGCGCAAGCTGCCCGATGGTAGCCAGGTGATGCTCGATGCCGCCGACGGCAAGATGCTGGTGCGCGCGGGCCGCAGCCGTTTCACGCTGCCGACGCTGCCGCGCGACGATTTCCCGGTAATCGCCGAGGGCGACCTGCCGACCAGCTTCGAGCTGGCTGCGGCGGAGCTGGTGCAGATCATCGACAAGACCCGCTTTGCCATCTCGACCGAAGAGACGCGCTATTATTTGAACGGCATCTTCCTGCATGTCGCCGATGACGACCGTCCGGTGCTCAAGGCCGCGGCGACCGACGGCCATCGTCTCGCGCGCGTGACGCTCGACCGGCCCGATGGCGCTGAGGGCATGCCCGACGTGATCGTGCCGCGCAAATGCATCGCCGAACTGCGCAAGCTGCTCGACGAGCGCGGCGATTCGCGCGTGCAGGTCGACCTGTCGGCGAGCAAGATCCGCTTCACCCTGGGCAGCGCGATCCTGACCTCGAAGCTGATCGACGGGACCTTCCCCGATTACAGCCGCGTCATCCCGACCGCGAACGACAAGCTGCTCAAGATCGATCCGCGTGCCTTCGAACAGGGCGTCGACCGCGTCGCCACCATCGCCACCGAAAAGACCCGCGCGGTCAAGATGGCGCTGGAAAAGGACAAGATCACGCTCTCGGTCACCAGCCCGGAAAACGGCACCGCGGCCGAAGAGGTCGAGGGCCAGTATGGCAGCGACGGCTTCGAGATCGGCTTCAACGCGCGCTATCTGCTCGACATCCTGGGCGAGATCGATGGCGATGTCGTCGAACTGCACCTGGCCGACAGCAGCGCCCCGACGCTGATCCGCGAGAACGACAAGGCCACCGCGCTCTACGTGCTAATGCCGATGCGCGTCTGACGCGCGTTCGGTTTACCTACAAGCAAGCTTCGTCATTCCCGCGAAAGCGGGAATCCCGCTCGTTCGCTCTGCCGACAGAGGAAGCGGGACCCCCGCCTGCGCGGGGGTGACGGCGATTTGCGATGATGGAAGCCTGTCCCCAAAGCAAAACGCCCTCCCGGTGAGGGGAGGGCGCTTCGTTTATCGCGATGGCCGCTGACGAAGTTAGCGGTCGCCGATCTTCACATAGGGGCGCTGCGTCGGGCCGGTGTACAGCTGACGCGGGCGGCCGATCTTCTGGCCGGGGTCGGAAATCATCTCGTTCCACTGCGCGACCCAGCCCACGGTGCGCGCGAGCGCGAACAGCGCGGTGAACATGGTGGTCGGGAAGCCGATCGCCGAGAGGATGACACCCGAATAGAAGTCCACGTTCGGGAACAGCTTCTTCTCGATGAAATAAGGATCGTTGAGCGCCATTTCCTCGAGCTGCAGCGCGACCTCGAACACCGGATCGCTGACCTTGAGCGCGTCGAACACCTCGCGCACGGTCTTCTGCATCACCGTCGCGCGCGGGTCGTAGTTCTTGTAGACGCGGTGGCCGAAGCCCATCAGGCGGAACGGATCGTTCTTGTCCTTGGCGCGCTCGATATAGTGCGGGATCTTGTCGGGCGTGCCGATCTCGCGCAGCATGTTGAGCGCGGCCTCGTTGGCGCCGCCATGCGCCGGGCCCCATAGACAGGCAATGCCCGCCGCGATGCACGCGAAAGGATTGGCGCCCGAGGAGCCTGCCAGACGCACGGTCGAGGTCGATGCGTTCTGCTCGTGGTCGGCATGCAGGATGAAGATGCGATCGAGCGCGCGCTCGACCACCGGGTTCACCTCATAGGGCTCGGCGGGGACACCGAAGGTCATCTTGAGGAAATTGCCGGTATAGGACAGCGAGTTGTCGGGATAGACGAAGGGCTGGCCGACCGAATATTTGTACGCGGCCGCCGCGATCGTCGGCATCTTGGCGATCAGCCGGTGGCTGGAGATGCGGCGATGGTCGGGATCGGCAATGTCGGTCGAGTCGTGATAGAAGGCCGAGAGCGCGCCGACGACACCGCACATGATCGCCATGGGGTGCGCATCGCGGCGGAAACCGCGATAGAATTGCATCAGCTGCTCGTGCAGCATGGTGTGGCGCGAGATCGTGTAGGTGAAGCTGTCGAGCTCGTCCTTGCTCGGCAGCTCGCCGTTGAGCAGCAGGTACGAGACTTCCATGAAGCTCGAATCCTCGGCCAGCTCGCCGATCGGATAGCCGCGGTGCAGCAGCACGCCTTCGTCGCCATCGATATAGGTCAGCGCGGAATCGCAGCTGGCGGTCGAGGTGAAGCCGGGGTCATAGGTGAAGCAGCCGGTTTCGGCGTAGAGCTTGCGGATGTCGATGACGTCCGGACCGATCGTGCCGGAGCGGATCGGATAGCCGCTTTCCTTGTCGCCGATCTTCAATGATGCGCTGTCTGACACGGTTCTTCTCCTCCAAACGTAGTGACGGTGCGCGTGGGGCCGTCAGGCGGCCACGTGCGTTATATCCTTGATCCGGGCGAGCGATTCCTCGCGACCCAGCAGCTCGAGCACGTCGAATATACCCGGTGAGCGCGCCTGTCCGGTCAGAGCGGCGCGCAGCGGCTGGGCATAAGTGCCAAGGCCGTGCCCCTGTGCCTCGGCAAATTGGGTAAGCTTTTCCTCCAGCGCGGCGCCCGTCCATGACGGTGCTTCGGCCAGAACCGGTTCTACTGTCTGCAAGACCGCGACCCCGGCTTCGTCTAGCAGGGATTTTGCTTTCTCGTCCATGCTTAACGGGCGATTCTTGAAGAGAAACTGCGCTCCTTCCGCGAGTTCGTTGAGGTCGCGCGCGCGCAGCTTCATCACCGGCATCGCGCGGCCCAGCAGATCGATGCC
>NZ_LSIS01000320.1:0-1370 GCF_001556365.1 Blastomonas sp. CCH1-A6
CAGCGCGATCGAGCGGATCAACGATCCTCACATTATGGACAAACTGCTAGCAACTCTCGAACCGCGAGAAGAGCAAATTGTGCGCCTAAGGATTGGTGGTCCCGAGGGGGAAGCGCAAACGCAGCGAACAGTGGCAAGTGTGGTGGGGCTTTCGCCTGGTTCGATCGGACAGATCGAAGCAAAGGCCTACAGACGGATGCGATGGGTGATGAACAATCTCGGCACGGACGCGGCCGTGCTCGATGCGCTCATTGCGAAGCGAAATGCTGATAGGGCGCGGGAAGAGGAAGTTGCCGCTAGCGCGGCCGAAGCAGCGGCCAGAGAGCAGGACCAAAAAAGGATTGATGCTCGACACCGCGATGAAAGGCGGCGCGCGAAAGCTCGAAAGCGAGCGTGGGAGCGCCAGCTACGCAAGGCGGAGGAACAGCACCAGGCCTTGAATGATGAGGCGGCTTATCTTGCGCAGCGCATAATCGCGCTAGAAGGACGGAACCGGGTCATTCGCATGTTTCTCCCCCGCAATTCTGAGCTTGAGCGATTGCGCGCAAGAGCGCGCCAGTGCGGAATTGAAATCGCACAAGCGGACGCAGGCATTGCCAAGCTTCGCTCATCGCCGCCCGAGGGGCCTGACCTTGCTGACTGAGAACGTTCCTTCCCCTGCCCCACAGATTGCCCGCGTCTATCTGCGCGTCAGCACCGACGCGCAGGATTTGCGTCGCCAAGACGCGATCGTGGGCGAAGCAAAGGCCGCAGGCTACTATGTCGCGGCGGTCTATCGAGAGAAGGCATCGGGTGCCCGCGCCGACCGCCCCGAGCTTTTGCGAATGATTGCCGATCTTCAACCCGGCGAAGTAGTGATCGCGGAGAAGATCGACCGGATAAGTCGTCTCCCCTTGACCGAGGCTGAGCAGCTGGTTGAGACAATTCGTGCGCGAGGCGCGCGACTTGCCATTCCCGGCGTCGTGGACCTGTCCGACCTCGCGGCCGATGCCGATGGCATCGCCCGCATCGTGCTCGAATCTGTTCAGGCGATGCTCTTGAAGATCGCCTTACAGATGGCCCACGACGATTACACCGATCGCCGCGAGCGACAGCGCCAGGGTATCGCCTTGGCAAAAGCCGCAGGTCGCAGCGGAGGGCGCAAAGGCGATCGGGCAACGCACGCCCGCATTGTGGCATTGCGCGAGGCGGGCAAGAGCATTGCCAAAACGGCAGAGCTGGCCGATTGCGACCGCAGCACAGTCAAGCGAGTATGGGCGGCGCATCGCGCCGCCCAGGTGCAAGAACCCAGCCCTCAGCGAAATCACCGTGAGCGGAAACGCTGATTGCCCTTTCTGTTCGGCTTCGCGCCGGTGGCAGCTGCCACCGGC
>NZ_LSIS01000321.1:0-811 GCF_001556365.1 Blastomonas sp. CCH1-A6
GTTCCTGTTCTTCCCGCCGGTGCAGGTGAGCGCGGCCTATCTCGCGATCGTGCTGTTCTTCTTCTATCTCGGCTGGACGGCGGTGCAGATCCCGTTTCTGGCCTGGTCGGGCGAGGTATCGGGCCGCTATCACGAGCGCACCCGTGTCGCGACCTTCCAGACGGTGGTGACCGCGAGCGCTTTGCTGCTCACGCTGATCCTGCCGACCCTGGCCGACCAGCTGCGTCCCGGCGATGGCGGGCTCAAGCTCGCGCTGATGGGCGGGCTGGTCGCCGTCACCATCCTGCCGGCGCTGGTGCTGACGCTGACTGCCTTCAAGGAGCCGCCGGCGCCCGCCAGCATCGCCCCGCGCGAGCCGCTGGGCCGGGTGGTGCGCGCCGTGCTCGGCGACCGGCTGCTGCTGCGCGTGCTGGGCTCCGACTTTGCAGTCACGCTGGGCCAGAACATCCGCGCCGCGCTGATCGTCTTCTACGTCACCTTCTACATGGGCAGGCCCGAATGGGCGGCGGGGCTGTTCCTGTTCCAGTTCGTCTTCGGCGTGCTGGCAGGCCCGATCTGGCTGAAGATCGGCTATCGGCTGGGCAAGCATCGCACGGCGGTGGCAGGCGAACTGGTGCAGGTCGCGATCAACCTCGGCCTGGTGCTGGTGGCACCAGACAACATGACGCTGCTGCTGGGGCTCACGCTGGCGCAAGGTCTGGCGCAGGGATCGGGCAATCTGATGCTCCGCGCCATTGTCGCTGATGTCGCCGACAAGCACCGGCTGGAGACCGGCAACGACCGTGCGGGCCTGTATTATTCGGTGTTCAGC
>NZ_LSIS01000032.1:0-300 GCF_001556365.1 Blastomonas sp. CCH1-A6
CGGTGCGGGGCAGCGAGTGCGCCAATGCCGAGCAGGCCGTGATCGAGGCGGAAGGCCGCGACCGCTTCAAGAAGTTCATGGGCAACTGACGGCAGGCGGCGCGCTCTCACTTCCCCTGCGCGCGGTGCCGGCGAAAGGCGCGGTCGGTTTCCATGAACCGGGCGAGCATCGGCGCGACCAGCTTGTCGGGCGGGACCGGCGCTCCCCCGGTCTCGGCTGCGAGCGCGGCGGCATAGGCGACGAGATCGCGATGCACGGCGGCGGGCAGCTCCACGGAGAGCTTGACCGGCCGATCGTCGG
>NZ_LSIS01000322.1:0-301 GCF_001556365.1 Blastomonas sp. CCH1-A6
GCGTGATGAAGACCACGCGGATCGCGGCATTGCGGCCCTTTGCGGGGGTGGTGCTGGCTTTACCGGGCATAATGCGCCTTTGCATCATACAGGGTTTCAAGGGAGATCGTCGTCAGGCCCCGCTCCTCGGCGAAGCGCTCGGTGTTCCGGCGGGCCTTGCCGCGCACGAAGAACGGGATCTTCTTGAGCTCGGCCTCGGCCTCGGCGGTCCAGAGCGTGCGTTCGAGGAGTTCGCCTTCCATGGCTCCCCTTCCTGCCAGGGGAGGGGTTGGGGGTGGGTTGGCAGCAGCAGCGGTTGCAG
>NZ_LSIS01000323.1:0-13864 GCF_001556365.1 Blastomonas sp. CCH1-A6
ATATTCACGTCATCCTGAACTTGTTTCAGGATCCATCGTGCAGCAAAAAGCCGAAGCCGCTTGGTGACAAATGGACCCTGAAACAAGTTCAGGGTGACGGTATAGGTCGTCAGGAAGGTTGGGCGCGGAGCCTTCGACAAGCTCAGGCTGAGCGGACGTGGGCCGGTATCCGGAAGATCAAGGCTGCTCGGTCACCGTGGGGGTCGAGGCCACCGCTTCGGCAGACAGCACGGGCTTGGCCGCGGCCTTGTCGATCGCGGCGAGCAGGCGGCCGGCTTCGGTGCATGTGCTGGTGCACAGCGCCTCGATGCGCACCAGGTTGCGCCGCGCCTTTTCGACCGCGCCGCGCTGGATCATCGCCTCGCCCTGACCTGCCAGCGCGGCAATATCGTTCGGATCGAGCCGCAGCGCCTCGCGATAATAGCGGATCGCCTTGCCCGGCAGGTTCTGCGCACTCGCGACCTGCGCCAGTGCGATATAGGCGGCGCGGTTGCCCGGATCGACTGCGAGCGCAGCTTCATAGAGGCTGTTGGCGTCGTCGAGCTTGCCAGCCGCCTGCACCTTCGCGCCTTCATCAACCAGCAGCTGCGACGCCGGATTGACCGCATAGCGGACCGGCTGGCCGATCCCGGTGCTGGAAACGGTCGCGAGAACGAGCGACAGGGCAATGGCGGCGGGCGCAAAACGCATGATAGTCTCCCAGGCAGAGCGTAAGGCTATCATGACCGCCGGGCTCTTGTGAAGAAAAAGCCATCGGTGCCGTCATGACGCGGGGTGAGCAGTCGGCCGGCGGCAGGCGCAGGGTCTGATGCGTCGCAAAGCCGTCCATCGGCTCCGATCAGGCGGCCAATCTGCATATCGGGATTGAAGATAGTCCAGCCCTCGGCGTCGCACAAGCCGCGCGCGGCCTGGCGTGGCCCCTCGTCGGGCAGCAGCGAACAGACAGCATAGACCAAAGCCCCGCCGGGCCGCACCAGCCGCTGGGCGATCTCGATCAGCCGGGCCTGCTCGGCCACCACGCGCGCCAGCCGATCGGGGGTGAGCCGCCAGCGCGTTTCGGGATTGCGCCGCCACGTGCCCGATCCGCTGCACGGCGCATCGACCAGCACCAGATCGGCCTGGCCTTCGAACGGAGCGAGCCGCTCCCATTCGCGCTTCGGATCGAGCAGCAGCGGCTCGATCCGGTCGCGCCCGGCGCGCTTCCGGCGCGGCTCCATCGCCTGCAAGCGGTCGCGGCTGGTGTCCGATGCGATGATCCGTGCCTCGGGCAGCAGCGCGGACAGCGCCAGCGTCTTGCCGCCCGCGCCCGCGCACAGGTCGATCACCAGCGCCGGGGCCTGCTCGCCGAGGCACGCCTGGACGATTGCCTGGCTGCCCCAGTCCTGCACGTCGATCGCACCCGCTTGCCAGGGCGCGCTGTCCTCGACAGGCGTGTTGCCCGGCAGCCGCGCGGCACGCGGCAGCGCATCGCTGAATTCGATCTCCGGCCATATGGCGCGAAGTGCATCCGGATCGGTCCGCGCGGGATCGTAGCGCAAGTCAAGCGGCGCGCGGTCGAGCAACGCGGCCTTTTCCGCCTCATCGAACAGCGGCGGCAGCAGCGCCTCGATCCATGCGGGAATAACGCCACCAGAGGCCACCGGCTCATTCTCGGCGAGCGCCGCAGGCCCGTAGGTCGAACCATCGAACAGCTCGGCCAGCGCCGCATCCTCGCGCGCCAGCCCGGCCAGCGCCGCGCGGCCGTTCTGGGGCAACTCGCCGAAGCGCCGCACCGCGCGCCAGGCCAGGTCGCGCACTGCGCGCCGGTCGCCCGATCCCATATAGCGCCGCTCGCGGAAGAAGTTGCGCGCCAGCGTGTCCGCGCTCGCTCCCTGCCCGCGCGCGGCATGCAGGATAGCATCGACCAGATCGATCGCCGCCTGGACGCGGGCCGCCGGGGTCATTCCCCGCCCTCGCGCCGCGCCTTGTCGGCCTCGGCATCGAGCTGGCGGAACAGCGTGTCGAACTCCTCAGATCCCGGGACGGGCATGCAGACATGCGTCACGCCGTCGCGCCGGAGCGAGGCGACAAAGCCCGTCGCCGCACGCTCGCATTGCTCGGCGTCGGCGAACAGCTGGTTGACCCGTTCGACCTCGACCCTGCCGGGCTGGCCCGGTACCGACCAGGCCAGGATCAGCATATAGGGGATGAGCTCGATCATCGCCCGTCAGCGGGTCGGATAGTTCGGGGCCTCGCGGGTGATCGTCACATCATGGACGTGGCTTTCGCGCAGGCCCGCATTGGTGATCCGCACGAACTCGGCATTGCGGCGCAGCGCCTCGATCGTGGGCGATCCGGTATAGCCCATCGCCGCCTTGATGCCGCCGACCAGCTGGTGGACGACGTCGCGCGCCGGGCCCTTGAACGGCACCTGGCCCTCGATGCCCTCGGGGACGAGCTTGAGCTGATCCTTGATGTCCTGCTGGAAATAGCGGTCGGCGCTGCCGCGCGCCATCGCGCCGACGCTGCCCATGCCGCGATAGCTCTTGTAGGCGCGGCCCTGGTACAGGAAGGTCTCGCCCGGCGCTTCTTCGGTGCCTGCGAGCATCGATCCGATCATGATCGTCGACGCGCCGGCGGCGAGCGCCTTGGCCGCGTCGCCCGAGGTGCGCAGCCCGCCATCGGCGACGATCGGGATGCCCGACTTGTCGGCCTCTTCCGCCGATTCCATGATCGCGGTGAGCTGCGGCACGCCAACACCCGCGACGACGCGCGTGGTGCAGATCGATCCCGGGCCGATGCCGACCTTGACGCCGTCCGCCCCCGCATCGATCAGCGCCCGCGTGGCACCGGCGGTCGCGACATTGCCCGCGATCACCTGGACATGGTTCGAGTATTTCTTGATCGCCTCGACCGCGACCGCGACCATCTTGCTATGGCCATGCGCGGTATCGACCACGATCAGGTCGCATTCGGCATCGATCAGCGCCTTGCTGCGCTCGAGACCCGCCTCGCCCACGGTCGACGCCGCCGCGACGCGCAGTCGGCCTGCTGCATCCTTGGTCGCATCGGGGTTCATCACCGCCTTTTCGATATCCTTGACCGTGATCAGGCCGATGCAGCGATAGTCCTTGTCGACCACCAGCAGCTTCTCGATCCGGCGCTGGTGCAGCAGGCGGCGCGCCTCGTCCTGGCCGACATCGGCGGGCACGGTGGCGAGATTCTCCGAGGTCATCAGCTCGCGCACCGGCTGGGCCGGGTTCTCGGCAAAGCGCACGTCGCGGTTGGTGAGGATCCCTGCCAGCTTGCCCGAAGGCTCGACCACCGGAATGCCCGATATCGCGTGCTGGCGCATCAGCGCCTGGGCCTCGGCCAGCGGCGCATCGGGGGTGATGGTGATGGGATTGACCACCATGCCGCTTTCGAAGCGCTTGACCTGGCGCACCGCCGCGATCTGCTCCTCGATGCTCAGGTTGCGGTGTAGCACGCCGATGCCGCCCAGCTGCGCCATGACGATCGCCATGCTCGCTTCGGTCACCGTGTCCATCGCCGAGGACAGCACGGGGATGTTGAGGCGGATGCTGTTGGTCAGCCGTGTGGTCGTGTCCGCTTGGCTGGGCACGATTTCCGACGCTGCCGGGCGCAGCAGAACGTCATCGAAGGTCAGGCCAAGGGGGATGTCCATGCGGGTGCCACTTTCTTTCAGCGAATCTGGTTTCTGGTGGCGGCCCATGTAACCAAGCCGCGCGTCAATCGCCAGTGGTTGCGGGCTTATATTTCGATTCATCGGCAAAATGCCGGGTGAGCTCGACATGCAGATTGGCATCGTCCGCCGCGCCACCCAGCGGCACCTTGTCGGTCAGCTCGTCATCGGGCTGGTGATAGACGGTGGTGAGGAACGCCTGGAGCAGCGCCATGTCGCTGAACGAGCCCCCCGCCATGATCGACTTCACCCCCTTGGCGCCCAGTGCCCAGCCGTCCTGGCGGCGGATGAAGGCATTGGCTTCCTTGTCGGAATCGACCTTGCGGCCAAGATCGGTCGCGATCCTGTCGACAATCTCGTCGAGCCCGTTCTCGCCGCGCCCGACCAGCGCCACCGGCGCCCCTGCAGGAGCGATCGCGACGGTATCGACATTGAGCGCGACCACGATGTCCTTCAAGGACACCACCGGATGATCGGCGAAATAATAGGCGCCCAGCAGGCCGCGCTCCTCGGCAGTGGTGCCCATGAAATAGACGTCACGCTCCATCGGCGCGCCCCGCGCGAGCCGCTCGGCAACGGTGAGCAGCACCGCCATACCGCTGGCATTGTCGACCGCGCCGTTGCAGATGCGGTCCTCGGCCTCCTCGCTGCGGCAGATGCCGAAATGGTCCCAATGGCCGAGCAGCAGCACCGCGCCCGATCCGGGCTTGCCGCCAGGGATCTTGCCGATGACATTATGGCTATCGAACGCGCGCACGCTGGTGCTGGTGGCAAGATCGAGCGTGACAGGCAGCGTCACGGGGGCAAAGTCTGGGCGGGCGGCATCGGCAGCGGTCACCCTGCCTGCGCGCAGCAAGGGTTCGCTGACATCGCTGCGCAGCACGCCACCGATCGGCGCGCTGACATCGTCGCTGGCGAGCCGCATCGATCCGTTGGCGAGCTGGGCGCGCAGCCCGGCCCAGGGTGCACCATCGGGCGCGGTGATCAGCACCGCCGCAGCGCCTGCCTGGGCGAGCAGCTTCTGGCGATCGCGCAGCCCCGGCAGCTTGACCGCGCCCTCGAACTTGGGTTCGGCCGACAGCATCAGCACGATCCGCCCCTTCACATCGGCATTGAGCTTGCCGTCCGCGCCGACGCCATAGCCGACGAACAGCGGCTCTCCGGTCGCCCGGTCGGTCGGGTTGCGCCCCGAAAGCGCCACGCCGTCCTCGGCAAGCTTGAGCGGCTTGCCGCGCACGGTGGCGCTCACCGCCTGGGCATAGGGCTTGCGCTCGACCAGCGGCACCGGCTGGAACCAGGGATGCGTCGCATCATTGGTGCCCGAAACCAGGCCATAGCTCGCCCAGGTCTTCGCGAGATAATCGAGCGTCTTCGTCTCGCCCGCCGAACCGGGGCCGCGCCCTTCGAATTCGTCGCTGGCGAGCACCGCGATATGCGCGCGGACCTCACTCTCGCTGATCGGTGCGGGCTTGTCCTGAGCCTGGGCAGCGATGGGAAGGATCGAAGCCGCAAGGGCAAGGGCGGTCAGGGCGCGGTGCCGGAAGGTCTGTGTCATCCGCGGGTCATGGCGCAAAGCGCGCGGCTCGTGCAATATGGCCCCACGCCGCCCCCGCATAATCCGGACGCCTGTTGCAAAAATGCCCCGCACCCGCCTGTCGATCTGCCAGCGCAAGCAGCGCTTTGCGAGCGAGGAGGAGGCCATGCGCGCGGCGATCGCAGCCACGATCGATCTCAGGCCCTATCGATGCGATCGCTGCGGGCGCTATCACCTGACCAGCAGGTTGAAGGGCAAGCGCCGCCTGCCCGTGGCGTAAAGGCGGGGGCCAGCGCTCGGCCAGCCCCCTGCCCTGTTCATTCACCTGCGATCTTGAGCCCGGTGAAATGCGCCAGGAACGCGTAGATGTCCGACGATTCCTCGATGATCTTGTCGGTCGGCTTGCCCGAACCATGGCCCGCACGCGTCTCGATGCGGATCAGGTGCGGCTTGTCGCCGGCTTCGGTCGCCTGCAGCTTCGCGGTGTACTTGAAGCTGTGCCCCGGCACCACGCGGTCGTCGGTATCCGCCGTCGAGACGATCACTGCCGGATAATCGGCTTTGCGGATCGTGTGATAGGGCGAATATTTGATCAGCGTCTTGAAGTCCGCTTCCTTCGACGGATAGCCATAATCATCGACCCAGTAGCGCCCGGCGGTGAAGCGGTCGAAGCGCAGCATGTCCATCACGCCGACCGCCGCATTGGCCGCGGCAAACAGATCGGGCCGCTGGTTGACCACTGCGCCGACCAGCAGGCCGCCGTTCGATCCGCCCTGGATGGCAAGCTGATCCCTGCCGGTCACGCCTTCCTTGATCAGGAATTCACCCGCGGCGATGAAATCGTCGAACACATTCTGCTTGTTGGCGAGGCGACCGGCATCGTGCCACGCCTTGCCATATTCGCCACCGCCGCGAATGTTGGCCTGAACGAACACGCCGCCCTGTTCTAGCCAGGCGAGCCGGGTCGGCGAGAAGCCCGGCGTCAGCGAGATGTTGAATCCGCCATAGCCATAGAGCAGCGTCGGCGCGGGACCGGTCACGCTCTTCTTCTTCACGATGAACATCGGCACCTTGGTGCCGTCCTTGCTGGCGTAGAAGCGCTGCTCGACGACATAATCATTGGGGTTGAACGCCAGCTTCGGCTCGGCCCAGGGCGTCACCGCGCCCGAGACCAGGTCATAGCGATAGATGGTCGTCGGGCGGTTGAAGCTCGAATAGGAGAAGAAGGTCTCCTTCGAATCCAGATCGCCCTGGAAGCCGCCGACCGAACCGATGCCGGGCAGCGGCAGATCGCCCGCCGGTTTTCCATTGAGGTCGAACAGCTTCACGACATCGTGCGCGTCCTTGAGATAGTTGACCAGCAGCTTGCCGCCGATCACCGACGCGCCGTCGATCACCGCCTCGCCTTCGGGCACTACGGTCTGGATGCTGCTTTCATCGCCCGTCACCGGCATGGCCACCAGCTTGAGCCGCGGCGCATCCTTGTTGGTGACGAAATAGATCTTGTCGCCCGCCATGCCGGCCATCTGCCAGTCGTTCTTGAGCTCGGGCACCAGCACGCGGCGCTTGGCCGGGTTGGCGACATCGATCATCGTGAGGCGATAGCGCTCGTCGGTGCCCGAGGACGAGGTGACGAGCAGGAAGCTGCCGTCATCCGACAGTTCGGCGACATGGTTGAGCTTGGGCTCGTCTGGCGTTGCATAGATCAGCGGATCGGCGCTCTGCGGCGTGCCGAGCGCGTGATAGCGGATTTCCTGGTTGGTGTTGAGCGACTGGAACTCGCCTGCCTTGTCAGGCTCGGGGAAGCGAGAATAATAGAAGCCCTTGCCTGCCTTGTCCCATTCGAGGCTGGAGAATTTCACCCATTTGACCTCGTCCTCGAGCACCTTGCCGGTGGCGACGTCGAGCACCTTCACCGTGCGCCAGTCGCTGCCGCCGTCCTGGATCGAGTAGATCAGCTTGCTGCCATCGTCGCTCGGCACCCAGGCGTCGAGCGCGGTGGCGCCGTCCTTGGCCCAGGCATTGGGATCGATCAGCACGCGCTCGGCTGCGGTGGCGCTGTCCTTGACGTACAGCACCGACTGGTTCTGCAGCCCCGAATTGCGCGTGAAGAAATAGCGACCGCCCTTCTCGCGCGGCACGCCGGTGCGCGCGAAATCATAGAGCGCGCGCATCCGCTTGGCGAGCGCGGCGCGGCCCGGCAGCGTCTCGAGATAGGCATCGGTGACCTTGTTCTGCGCCTCGACCCAGGCGGCGACCTTGGGGTCGACGCGGACATCGTTCTCGAGCCAGCGATAGGGGTCTTCCACCTTCACGCCGAACTGCTCTTCCACCGTGTCGACCTTTTCGGTCACCGGATAGGCGATGGGCGCGTCCTTGGCGGAGGCGGGCACGGCAAGGGTCATGGCGACGGTTCCCAGCAAGGCAGCAAATATGGCGCGGTTGCGCATGTGGCGATCCTCTTAGATTGTTGATTGGAAAAACGAAAACAGGCCGCGAACTTAGCATTCGCGGCCTGTCTGGCAATCCGGTTTCGTGTGATACTATTACGCGTCGGCGTAATCGTCCTCGGTCATGACCGGGCCCGAATCCTGACCCTTGGCGCTGGTGTCGCGGTCGACCAGTTCGATGATCGCCATCGGCGCGGCGTCAGAGGCGCGGAAACCGGCCTTGAGCACACGGGTATAGCCACCGGCGCGGTCGGCATAGCGGGGTGCCAGCGTGTCGAACAGCTTGACCAGCTGGGCATCGTCCATCAGGCGAGCCATGGCGAGACGACGGTTGGAAAGGCCGCCGCGCTTGGCCAGCGTGATCAGCTTTTCGACATAGGGACGCAGTTCACGCGCCTTGGGCAGCGTGGTCTTGATCTGCTCGTGCTTGATCAGCGAGGCTGCCATGTTGCGCAGCATCGCGATACGATGGGCGCTGGTCCGCTGCAGCTTGCGCTTGCCTACTCCGTGACGCATTTCTTTTACTCCGTTCGTAAGGGGGCCGTTTCAGGTACCCCGGTCCTGGCAAATCAGGGTCTTGCCTTTAACCCATAAGCCCTCTCCCATTCAGGGGGCGAGGGAGGAGCCGCAACGCGGCGGAGGGAGGGGGGAAATCGCCAACGCTGGCGCAGACCCCTCTCCCAACCCTCTCCCGTGACGGGGAGAGGGCGATCTCGGCTTAGCCCAGCAGTTCCTGTTCCAGCTTCTTGGCCATTTCCTCGATGTTCTCGGGCGGCCAGCCGGGGATGTCCATGCCGAGGCGCAGACCCATGCTGGACAGCACTTCCTTGATTTCGTTCAGCGACTTGCGACCGAAATTCGGGGTACGCAGCATCTCGGCTTCGGTCTTCTGGACCAGATCGCCGATATAGATGATGTTGTCGTTCTTGAGGCAGTTGGCCGAACGCACCGACAGTTCCAGCTCGTCCACCTTCTTGAGAAGATAGCGGTTGATCTGGTTGGCATCGCCTTCTTCCGGAGCGGCCTGGCTGACCGAACCGGTGGTGGCGGTGGCAATGCTGTCCTCGAAATGGACGAACAGCGCCAGCTGGTCCTGCAGGATGCGCGCGGCATAAGCGACGGCATCTTCGGGCGTCACGGTGCCGTCGGTCTCGATGGTCAGCGACAGGCGATCATAGTCCAGTTCCTGGCCGACGCGGGTGTTTTCCACCTTGTACGACACCTGGCGGATCGGCGAGAACAGCGAGTCGACCGGGATCAGGCCGATCGGCGCATCGACCGGACGGTTGGCGACGGCGGGGACATAGCCCTTGCCGGTGTCGCAAGTCAGTTCGATGTTCAGCGTCGCACCATCGTCGAGATGGCAGATCACCAGATCCTTGTTCATCACCTCGATATCGCCCGAAACGGCGATGTCGCCCGCCTTCACCTGGGCAGGACCGGTGGCCGAAAGCTGGAGGCGCTTGGGGCCTTCGCCTTCCATCTTCAGCGCGATCTGCTTCACGTTGAGGACGATGTCGGTCACGTCCTCGCGCACGCCGGCGAGCGAGGAGAACTCGTGCAGCGCGTTTTCGATCTTGATCGAGGTGATCGCGGCGCCCTGCAGCGACGACAGCAGCACGCGGCGCAGCGCGTTGCCCAGCGTCAGGCCGAAGCCGCGCTCGAGAGGTTCTGCAACAAAGGTTGCCTTGCGCTTGGGATCGCCGCCGCTCTTGACTTCAAGACCGTTCGGCTTCTTCAGTTCCTGCCAGTTCTTGATGTTGACAGTCATGGACTTCCCCTGAGTGTTGGGCGGGGGCGACGCTCATATGTCGCGCTTGGGAGCCCCGGCCGGAAATTGTTTGGGTGGCGCGTCCGCCACCCCGAACGACAGCCTGGGTGTCAGACGCGACGCCGCTTGGACGGACGAACCCCATTGTGGGGGATCGGCGTCACATCGCGGATCGAGGTGATGGTGAAGCCCACCGCCTGCAGCGCACGAAGCGCCGATTCACGGCCCGAACCGGGGCCCTTGACTTCGACTTCGAGCGTGCGGACGCCGTGCTCGGCTGCCTTGCGGCCCGCGTCTTCCGCACAGACCTGTGCGGCATACGGGGTCGACTTGCGGCTGCCCTTGAAGCCCATCATGCCGGCCGAGGACCAGCTGATCGCATTGCCCTGGGCGTCGGTGATGGTGATCATGGTGTTGTTGAAGCTGGCGTTGACATGAGCAATGCCGGCCGAAATGTTCTTGCGCTCGCGCTTTTTGAGCCTCTGCGGTTCGCGTGCCATATGTAATATCCTGGAATAAGGGGATTGCGGGAAAAGAAAACAAGGGCGGGACGCTTAAGGCGCCCCGGCGGCCTTATTTCTTCTTGCCGGCGATCGGCTTGGCCTTGCCCTTGCGGGTGCGCGCATTGGTGTGCGTGCGCTGGCCACGAACCGGCAGGCCCTTGCGATGACGCAGGCCGCGATAGCAGGCCAGGTCCATCAGACGCTTGATGTTCATCGCGGTCTGGCGACGCAGGTCACCTTCCACGGTGTGATCGGCGTCGATCGTCTCGCGGATCTGCAGCACCTCGGCATCGCTCAGGTCCTGAACGCGGCGGGTGTGGTCGATGCCCAGCTTGTCGGCGATTTCCAGTGCCTTGGCGGGGCCAATTCCATGGATATAGGTCAGCGCAATGATAACGCGCTTGTTGGTGGGGATGTTCACCCCGGCGATACGTGCCACTTATTAAGTCTCCTGCTCCACAGGGCGCGGCACCTGCCGCCAGCCCCATCTCAACGCTTCAAAACCACAAAGCGCAAAAATCGCAGGCCTCGCATTTGGAACGATGCAAAGCCTGTTTTTAAGCCGCTCAATGAAAATGAAAGCCGCGCATAGGCGGAGTCGCCCATGCTGTCAAGCACGCGACAAGACAAAAGCGGAGCAAGGCGCGACAAAGTGTTTGCGCCTGCTGTCACACCGGCGTCATACTCCCGACCGGCCCCTCGCGCAAGCCGGACGCACCATCACGGGGGCCAAGGGGGGCTGCATGACCGACGAGACGCCAGAACCGACCATCACCGCCACCGCGACGCCCTTCACCCTGGCGGGCGTGACGATCGATCCCGGCACCTCGGCGACCATCGCGATCCCCGTCAGCAACACCGCGACCGGACTTCCCGCCAGCCTCTATGTCCGCGTGCTGCACGGCAGCAGGCCCGGCCCGTGCATCTTCGTCTCCGCCGCGATCCATGGCGACGAGATCATCGGCACCGCAGTGATCCAGCGCGTGCTTGCCAAGCTCGACGCCGCGAGCATGGCGGGCACGGTGCTGTTCCTGCCGGTGGTCAACATCTTCGGCTTCCAGCAGCACAGCCGCTATCTGCCCGACCGGCGCGATCTCAACCGCTCCTTCCCCGGCAGCGCCAAGGGATCGCTCGCCGCGCAGCTCGCCAACAAGTTCCTGAAAGAGGTGATCTGCCACTGCTCGCTCGGCATCGACATCCACAGCGCCGCCGTCCACCGCTACAACCTGCCGCAGATCCGCATCGCGCCCGATAACGAGCGCCTGCGCGAGCTCGCGATGCTGTTCGGCGCGCATGCGGTGATCGAGAGCCCGCTGCGCCCCGGCAGCTTGCGCGACATCGCGCGCGGCGAAGGCGTCGACATGCTGCTGATGGAGGCGGGCGAGGCGCTGCGCTTCGACGAGCTGTCCGTGCGCAGCGGCGTCAACGGCGTGCTCAACGTGATGGCGCATCTGGGCATGATCCAGCCGCATCCGGAGGCGACCAGCATCACCCTCCCCGCCCGCTGCCGCCGCGCCATCTGGGTCCGCGCGCCGCGAGGCGGCCTGTGCACGCTCCAGCAGAAATCCGGCGACGCAGTGAAGAAGGGCGAGGTCATCGGCCGCGTCGCGGGCATATTCGGCGACGACGCGATCGAATTCCGCGCCCCGATCGATGGCATCATCATCGGCCACGCGGTGCTGCCTGTGGTCAACCAGGGCGACGCGCTGGTCCATATCGCCGAGGTGATGCGCTTCGGCGATGTGGAGCAGAGGGTGGATCAGATTACCGAGGCGTTGTTGAACGACCGGCTGCTGGATGAGGATGAGTTGATTTGATAACGCTCTGGACGGACAGGTATTGTTGACTATATTCCCACCTCTTGGATTATTCATTATCAAAAAGATCGGTATACCATGGCTGATAATCAGCTTTTTGCGTTCGTCTTAATGCCGTTCGACAACACATTTGACGATATTTACAAGCTAGGAATTCAGCAGACTTGCAAGGAACATAGCGTTTTGGCTGAGCGAGTAGATGAACAAATTTACTCAGAAACAATCCTCGAGCGAATCTACAGACAGATCGACGCCTGCGATTTTATCATAGCCGATATGTCTGGGAGGAACCCTAACGTCTTCTACGAGGTTGGCTACGCACACGCAAAGGGGAAACTTTGTACGTTACTGACCCAATCAACAGATGATATTCCATTCGATTTGCGACATCATCGCCACATAGTTTATGATGGCTCAATCACAAAGCTAAAATCGCAACTATCTACCGAAATAGACTGGCTTAAGTCGGAGATTTCAAGAAAACAAAAACAACCTCTTTCTATAGAGCTAAATAGCTCATATGGAGAACTTTTCAAAAATGAATATACCGCACGATCCGAAATCGATTTAGTTTTTGACATCCACAATAAATCTTCAAATAAGGCTGTTGAAATTGAAGCAATGTATCTTCACACCCATAAAAATTGGACATTCCAACAGCAAGATAGAAAGTGCGATTCAGCAAAGGTTGAGGGAGATGAAGACAAGGTTCGCCATTTGATCACCCCACCTCTTCAACGTATGCCCAAAGGGTCTTGGGCACAAATTAAGGTTAAGGGAATAAAAAACGTTTGGACGAGATCTTCGGGAACCGAGGTTAAAGATAAATACGTCCATTCTGGACGCGTAGCCTTTGAATTGTTCACATCCCAAGGAAACTTTCAAGAATTTATAGAGCTTTCAGTAGAATCAACTGAACTCCCCTTTTAGCTCCAATCCGCGCTCGCTCTGTGGAGGGCTAGAAAACTTATCCGGAAGGCTATATAAGCGACTTCGGAGAAGCAATGACCAAGCACGCCCAACATGTCTTCCCCTCCGAGCGAGGATGGAGTGTGCGCAAGGCCGGGTCTTCGCGCGCGAGCAGCCTGCACTCGACGCAGCAGGAAGCGATTGAGGCGGCCGCAGAGCTCGCGCGCAAGCAGCGTACCGATCTGTATATCTATGGCCGTGACGGACGCATTCGCGAGCGCATTTCGTACGGCAACGATCGGTAGCCCTCCAAGGCATGATCGCCGCGCCGCCATTCGAACGATCGGTTTTCGTCAACTGCCCGTTTGACCATGAATATGCACCGCTGCTCCAGGCCATGGCCTTCTGCATCACTGACCTTGGCTATTTTCCCCGCATAGCACCTGAGAACGCCAACAATGCCGCCAATCGGCTCGACCGCATCATCGAACTGATCCGGGGGTCGAAATACGGCGTGCACGATCTCAGCCGCTGCAAGTCCCGGTCCGTGGGCGAATATGCCCGGCTCAACATGCCTTTCGAGCTGGGCCTCGATCACGGTTGCGCGCGTTTTGGTGCCGCCCCGCTTGATACCAAGTCGATCCTGATCCTGGAACAGACCCGCTATGATTATCAGAAAGGGCTGTCCGACATTTCGGGCTGGGACATCGAGGCGCACGACGGTGATTACATCAAGATCGTCCGGATCATCCGCGACTGGCTGGTCCATCATGCGGGTGCAGCGTCGGTGGGTGCCTCGCGCATTCAGGACAATTATCGGGCGTTCCAGCAATGGTATTGGGAGCGCGAGCTGGCGAATGGTGCATCCGACGAGGATATTCGCGCCTATCCCACCATTCAGCTTATGGCCGCCATGCGCCAATGGGTCGACGCTGAAAGACCCAGCTAGCAACAATTGACTTAAAGAACCAAATAGGTTATAAACCACCTCGCCGCCGCACCAAATCTGCCCGGTGCGGGATCACGGCACAGGCTCCCTCGCATTTGCCGGGGGTTGGCGGGTCGGGGGATGGGGGCTTTCGCGAGGCATCCGTCCAGGGACCGAACGCAAGAGGCAGTCGGTCAGCGCGCGGGGCGCCTTCCTCCCCCGCGCAATGCCGCCGAAAGCGCAAGATGGAAGGCAGTGTCTGGCGGAGCG
>NZ_LSIS01000324.1:0-38769 GCF_001556365.1 Blastomonas sp. CCH1-A6
CGGTGCCGTCATGGCGGTGCGCGCCGACAAAATGCATGAAGCGGCAATCGGCATCCCAGGGCTCGGCCCAGTAATTGCCGTACTGGCGATAGGGCAGCAGTACGGGATCCGGATCGTTCGCGACCACGAAGCTGGAGGTCACCTGCTCGCTGCCCCATTCGGCCATCGCCGCGTGGCCCAGCAGCCGCGCCATCTCGTCATGGAAGAAGCGCGCGGTCTCGCGCCCGTTGCCGCCGCGCGCGAAGCCGGCAAAGCCTGCGCAGCCACGGATGTATCCATGGCGCTCGGCGCCCTGGATGCTGGCAAGCGCGCGTTCCATCCGCGACTGGATGTGCCGTGCCTCGCCCGGATTGTCGGGCGCGGGCGGGACATAGTCGGTACAGGTCTTGACGCCGATGTCCCATTCGGGACCGCCAAGCAGGGTAAAGCTGCGATTGGCGGCAATGGCATCCGCCACGACATCGGGACGCCCCAGGGTCACCGTGTCGCTGTCGAGCTGGATGACATAATCGTCGCCGCGCCGGTCGAGGATCGACAGGAACCGCTCCCAGGCACCGCCCGCTGGGAAGCCATTATGGTCGACATCGGCGATGTCGATGATCTCGGGATTGCCGCAATGCCAGGCGAGCACCGCGCGGTCTTCGGTGGTGAGCGTGCCATCGGACAGGATGACGATGCGCCCCCGCCGCAGCTGCCCCCAGAAGGACTTGACCGCCACCAGATAGGGCAGCAGCACCGCCGTCCCCATCATCGAGAAGATGACAAGCCCGTCATTGGCTGGACGGATCGGCGCGGTTTCCAGCACCGGGCGACAAGCCCGATCGTGACGCCAGTTGTCCAGGCGCGTTTGCAGGCGATAGGGCAGAAAGCGGGTCAGCATGGCGGCAGGGCCTAGCACAGGCCGGTTAACCGGTGGCAAACACGGTAGGCGCATCGCCCGGCTGCCACGGGGGAAGCCGCAGCATTACGGATGCGAACAGGTCCGAACCGATCAGTCCTGCCAGCCAGCCGTGCACCTGCGGCAGCGGCTGCGCATCGAACCAGGCCTGGTCGGTCGCGGCGAACTGGCGGATGAACGGGAAGAGCGCGATGTCGGCGAGCGTCCGGGTCGATCCGCACAGGAACGCGCTGGCGGCAAGACGCCGTTCGAGCGATTCCAGATGCTCCAGCCCCGCCGTGCGATGCTCGATCGGGTTGCTGCCATGGCGACCCGGATATTTGTAGCGGTCAAGATGGTGCTTGAACGGGCCGTCGAAGCGCTCGATCAGTTCCGCGTCGTCGCCCTGCAGCCAGCCCTCGGGATCGTGCCGCACCAGCGCCCAGCGCATGATGTCGAGGCTCTGATCGATCACGCGGCCATCGGGAAGCACCAGCACCGGCACCGTGCCCTTGGGCGAGGCGTCGAGCATCGCCTGCGGCTTGGCGCGCAGCAGGATCTCGCGCAGTTCGACCGTCTGGCCGCTGACCAGCAGCGCCATGCGCGCGCGCATCGCGAACGGGCAGCGTCGGAAGCTGTAGAGGATCGGCAGCGCACTCATGACGCCGCAGCTCAATCGAGTGAGCGGCCTGCGCGGCCCGCCAGTTCGGTGACATAATGCCAGGCGATCCGCCCCGATCGCGCACCTCGCTGCCGCGCCCAGAGCAGCGCGTCCTCGGGATCGAAATCGAGCCCATAGGCTTCTGCATAGCCGGCGATGATCGCTAGATAGGCATTCTGGTCGCAGGCGGGAAAGCCGAGGCTCAGCCCGAACCGGTCAGCCAGCGCCAGCCGATCGTCGACCGCGTCGCGCGGATTGATCGGATCGTCCTGTTCGGCCATGTGCCGCTCGACGATCGCGCGGCGGTTCGAGGTGACCGCGAGCCGGACATTGGCTGGACGCGCCATCGCCCCGCCTTCGAGCAGCGACCGCAGCGAACGCGCAGCGCTGGCCGCGTCGGGGCCGTCAAAGCCGATATCGTCGATGAACACCAGGAAACGGCGATCCACCGCGCCCAGTGCGGCGAACAAGGCGGGCAGCCCGGTCAGCGCATCGGGCTCGCCCCCGGTCTGGACGAGTGCGAGCGGCGCGCCAGCACCTTGCGCATCGGCGACCGCTGCCTTGACCAAAGCCGACTTGCCCATGCCACGCGATCCCCAGAGCAGCACGTCATGCGCCGCCTGGCCGGCGGCATGGCGATGGACATTTTCCACGAAGCTCGCCTTTTGCGCATCGATTCCGCGCAAGCGCTCAAGCGGGACGGCCTTCAGCTCAAGCACGGCCTCGGCCCCGCGCGCGCTCCACACATAGGCCGGGTGCGCGGTCCAGTCCGCGACCTGCACCGGCGGCGGCGCGAGGCGCTCAAGCGCGGCCGCGATGCGGGCTATAAGCTCAGTTTCATCCATGACCGGGTACCCCTACCCGTTTGTCCCGAGCCCTTCAACGCCGCCTCTCGGCGTCGCTCAGGATAAACATGAGCCCTTGGCTCATGTCGAGGGACGTACTCGGTACCGTTCGGGCATATGTCCCTCGACACGCTCGGGACAAACGGCCGTGGAGGTTGCGCTCACCAACCGCTCAAGCCGCCAGCGCCTCGGCGTCGAGCGCGTAGAGCAGGTCCGCGCCCGCCATCGCCGCCGCCTTGAGGCCGCTCGCCTCGGGCACCATGCGCTCGAGATAGAAGCGCGTGGTCACCAGCTTGGCTTTCAGGAACTCGGCATTCCCCTCGCCCGCATCGAGCATCGCCTGTGCGGCGCGTTGCTGCTTGAGCATCAGCCAGCCTGCGGTCATCACTGCCATCATCGTGCAGTAGGGATAGCTGCCCGCCAGCCGGTCATCGACATTCGCACCGACCATGTATTCGGTCACTTCTGCGACATCGCCGGCGAGCGAGGCCAGCGCAGGGTGGTTGCCTGCATCGACCTGGACCTCGGCGATCAGGCCGCGCACGACATCGCCGCCAGCCATGCCGAGCTTGCGCCCGACCAGGTCGGCCGCCTGGATGCCGTTGGTGCCCTCGTAGATCTGCGCGATGCGGATATCGCGATAATATTGCGCCGCGCCGGTCTCCTCGACATAGCCCATGCCGCCGTGGATCTGCACGCCGAGCGAGGCGATCTCGCTGCCCAGATCGGTGCCATAGGTCTTGGCGAGCGGGGTCAAGAGGTCGACCATCTCGCGCGCGCCGGGCACGCCCAGATTCGCGCGATCGACTTGGCCCGAGGCGTAATAGAGCAGCGCGCGGATCGCCTCGGTCCCCGCCTTCATGCGCAGCAGCATGCGGCGCACGTCGGGATGCTCGATGATCGCCACCGGATCGCGGCCTGCGCCTGCGCGCGCCGACTGGACGCGTTCGCGCGCGAACCATAGCGCCTTTTGCGTCGCGCCCTCGGCAATCTGGACGCCCTGCAGCCCGACATTGAGCCGCGCATTGTTCATCATCGTGAACATCGCGCGCATCCCGCCGAATTCGGGGCCGATCAGCTCGCCGATGCTCTCGCCTTCCTCGCCGAACTGCAGCACGCAGGTGGGCGAGGCGTTGATGCCCATCTTATGCTCGATCGAAACCGTCTTGATGCCGTTCGCCTCGCCCGGATTGCCATCGGCATCGAGCCGGTATTTGGGCACCAGGAACAGCGAGATGCCCTTGGTCCCGGCGGGCGCGTCGGGGGTGCGCGCAAGCACCAGATGGATGATGTTGTCGGCCATGTCATGGTCGCCGAACGAGATGTAGATTTTCTGCCCGCGGATCGCATAGGTACCATCGCCGCGCGGGGTCGCGGTCGCGCGCAGCGCGCCGACATCGCTGCCCGCCTGCGGTTCGGTGAGGTTCATCGTGCCGGTCCACTCGCCGGTCGACAGCTTGGGAAGGTAAAGCGCCTTTTGGCTGTCGCTGCCATGATGGTGCAGCGCCTCGATCGCGCCGACGGTGAGGATCGGGCAGAGCGCGAAGGCCATGTTGGCTGCACCCAGCGAATCGAGCGCGACGGTGGCGAGAGAAAACGGCAGGCCCTGGCCGCCATGATCGGCAGGCGCGCTCAAGGCACTCCAGCCCGCCTCGACATAATGCTGGTAGGCCTCCCGGTAGCCTTCGGGCATCTTCACCGATCCGTCGATCAGCCGCGCACCGACCGTGTCGCCGATCCGGTAGAGCGGCGCGAATTCCCCAGCGGCAAATTCGCCCACACCCTCGACGATCGCCTCGACCAGATCGGGCGTCGCCTCGGCAAAGCGCTCATGGCCTGCGAGTTCTTCGATGCCGGTGATCGTCTTCAAGACGAACAGCTGTTCGGTGGTCGGTGCGGTGAAGGTCATGGTCTATTCCCTGCTGTCCCTTGCGTTCGAGCGCTGTATAGGCAGCAACATGCCAGCTTCCAAGCCTTCTGACCCGAGGATTGCGCCCGCCGACGCCGCCGGGATCGCGCGCGCGGCGGCGATGCTGCGCGAGGGCAGGCCCGTCGCACTGCCAACCGAAACGGTCTATGGCCTGGCCGCCGATGCCGCGCGCGCGGATGCCGTAGCGGCGATCTATCGCACCAAGGGCCGGCCTGATTTCAACCCGCTGATCGTGCATGTGCCCGACCTGAAAGGCGCACGGGCGATTGCGATTTTTGGTGCGCGCGCAGAAAAACTGGCTGCCGCCTTCTGGCCGGGTCCGCTGACGCTGGTTCTGCCACTGCGGGAAGGGGCGGGAATCGCCCCGGCGGTCACCGCCGGGCTATCGACCATCGCGCTGCGCTGCCCGGCGCACCCGGTGATGCGCGCGGTGCTGGCGGCGAGCGGGCTGAGGCTCGCCGCGCCGTCGGCCAACCGCTCGGGCGCGATCAGCCCGACCAGAGCCGAGCATGTCGCGGCAAGCCTTGGTGAGGGGCTGGACCTCATCGTCGATGGCGGCGCGGCCCGGGCGGGGCTCGAATCGACCATAGTTGCGCTGCGCAACTTGGGCGACGAACCGGCGGGCTGGCAGCTGCTGCGCCCCGGCCCGATCGATCCGGAGGCGATCGCCGCGCTGCTCGGCGAACCGCCGATCCCGCTTGCCGACCAGCGCATCGAGGCCCCCGGCCAGCTTGCCAGCCATTATGCGCCGGGCAAGCCGCTCAGGCTGGGCGCTGTGGCGGCGGATGCGGATGAGTGGCTGATCGGGTTCGGCAATGTGGTGGGCGATGACACGCTCTCGGCGTCAGGCGATCTCGCCGAGGCAGCGGCGAACCTCTACGCTGCGCTCCACCGCGCCGATGCCAGCGACCACGCGCGAATCGCCATCGCGCCGGTCCCGATGGGCGGCATGGGCGACGCGATCAACGACCGGCTGAAACGCGCAGCGGCCTAGGCCAATTGCCATCTGCACCCGTCACCCCTGCGCACGCGGGGGTCCTGCCACTGGGGCGCCGTGCTGAAAAAGCGGGATTCACGCCTTCGCGGGAATGACGATAAAGTCAGGATGCTCCCCCAAACCCCGCACCCACCGGCCAGCCTGGGCCGCGATAGGCGATGACCTTGAACAGTGTCCCCATCTGTTCAGGCGAGACCAGCCGGTCGAGCGCGGTCATGATCTCGTTCGCCTTGGCAGGCTGCCCCTTGGCGAGCACCGCCGCGCGCTGCGCGATGCCCAGCGCCATCAGCCAGTCGCCCTGCCCCAACGGACCATGGCAATCGACATCGCCCGCCAGAGCGATGCGCTTCAGCTGCGGGAAATCGACCAGGGCGGTAAGATCGGCCAGCCCCGGATCGACGAACGGATCGACCTTCCGGTGCGCGCGCACCGCCTGCAACGTGCTTCCCGTCCGGGGCTCGGCATAGCCGTAATCGATGAACAGTGCCGCGCCGCCCTGCGCCTTCAATCGCGCGGCGATCTCGTACGCCATGCTGGCTGCCGCCGGGCTGCTCTCCAGGATCGTGCCTTCAGGGCTGTCGGCGAGCTCCGCCGGGACCGCAGAATCCATGGGCCTCGCGCCTGCGACCGGCAGGAAGCGCTCGCCATTGTGCACCACCACCCGCTCGCGCCAGCCATTTTCGGTGCGCACGATCTGCCGCACCGGCAATGCGTCGAGAAATTCGTTGGCGACGATCAGCAGCGGCCCCTCGCGCGGGACGCTGTCGAGCCCGTCATGCCATGTCGCGCCGGGGACGCTCAGCTTCTGCGCCATGCGCAGCGCGGTGCTGCCCTCGATCAGATGCACCTTCGGACGAAAGCCGAACTGCTCCATCGCGCGCAGTGCATCGGCGGCGAGCGTGCCCCTGCCGGGTCCGAATTCGACATAATGGCACAGCGCCGGCTTGCCCGCCTGCTGCCATTGATCGGCCAGCCACAGACCGATCATCTCGCCGAACATCTGGCTGATCTCGGGCGCGGTGATGAAATCGCCGGTGGTGCCGAGCGGATCGGCCCGGTTGTAGTAATGCGCATTGGCCTCGGCCATGTAATGCGCCACGCTGATCGGGCCGGTCGCGCCGATCAGCCGCTTGAAGACGGCCTCGAGCCCCTGCGGCGCTGCCCCCTCCCCTTCGGTCTCGTCCATGGGTTCAGGCAGTGGCGGGCAGCGGCTTGGCCGTGCGTCCGCGCGAGGAGACCATCAGATATAGGCCGATCAGGATCATCGGCACGGTCAGCCACTGGCCCATGCTCATCCCCGTCTGTTCGGCAAATTCGATGAGGTGTGCATCGGGATTGCGGAAATATTCGACGATGAACCGCGCGGCGCCATAGCCCGCCAGGAACAGGCCGCCCAGAAAGCCGGGACGGTGGCGCACATCGGTCTTCCAGAACAGCACCATCAGCACGAGGCCCAGCACCAGCCCTTCGAGCCCCGCTTCGTACAGCTGGCTGGGATGGCGCGGCAGGCCGTCGGGATCGGTCGGGAAGATGACCGCCCAGGACACGTCGGTCGGGCGGCCCCAGAGCTCTGCATTGACGAAATTGGCGAGCCGTCCGAAGAGCAGGCCGAGCGGCACGACGCAGCTGACATAATCGCCGACGCGCAGATAGCTTAAGCGGTTGCGCCAGGTCAGGTAGGCGATCGCGAGCAGCACGCCGATCAGACCGCCATGAAAGGACATGCCGCCCTCCCAGACCTTGAACACCTCGAGCGGGGTCGCGTAGAGATCGGGGCGATAGAAGGTGACATAGCCCAGCCTGCCGCCCAGGATGATGCCGAGCGTGCAATAGAGCATCAGGTCGTCGGCATGGCGCTGCGCCATCGGCGCGCCGGGCTGTTTGAGCATCTTGCCCATGTACCAATAGCCGATCAGGATGCCGAACAGATAGGCCAGGCTGTACCATTTCAGCTGGAACGACCCGATCTGCAGCGCGACCGGCGACAGGCCCAGCTCCTCGAACCGGATCGCGGACTTGGCGACGGCGGCGCTCGCGCTGGCGACAATGTTGGCGGCTAGCGCCGAAATGGGCAGGATCAAGGCTTTTCCCCAAGGGTTTTCCCCTTCATAAGGGCAGGCAAGCACAAGCGAAAGAGGAGAGATTTTGATGGCGACCGAGCTGGACCAGATGATGGATGAAGCCATCCAGGCGCTGACCGGCGAAGGAGGGATGCTCCCGCTGACGACATTCGAGAAATACGGCCAGAAACTGCCCATGATCGCGTCGGCCCCGCCTGCGCTGTCGCATTTCTTTGCCTATTTCTGCATGCAGCATGCCGATGCCGAGTTTCTGGTCGATGGCGAGACGCGCCTGACCTTCGGCCAGAGCTATGCCGCCGCGCGCCATGTCGCCGCTGCGCTGGTCGCGGGCCATGGCATCAAGAAGGGCGACCGGGTGGGCATTGCCGCGCGCAACTCGGCCAACTGGATCATCGCCTATATGGGCATATTGATGGCGGGCGGCGTCGCGACGCTCCTGAACGGCTGGTGGCAGGGCCCCGAACTGTGCGCCGGGATCACCGATGTCGATTGCACGCTGGTGCTTGCCGATGATCGCTGCGCAAAGCGGATCGCCGAATGCGGGGCTACCGGCAATGCCCGCGTGGTCGTGATCAGCCATGACGGTCCGCCCGAAAAGGGGCTGGCATCGGTGCTCGAAGCCGGCGGCGATGCCGCCACCGAACTGCCCGAACTGACCGGCGACGATCTTGCCACCATATTGTTCACCTCGGGTTCGACCGGCCAGTCCAAGGGGGCCTATTCCGACCATCGCGGCGTGGTCCAGGGCGTGTTCAGCTATGTCGCGCAGACGCTGATGGCCTTGAACATCGTCACCCGCCAGGGCAAGCCGCCCGAAGGCCAGCCTGCCACCCTGCTCAACGTGCCGCTCTTCCATGTCACCGCCGAGGTGCCGGTGCTGCTGCAGAGCTTCGTCATCGGCCGCAAGCTCGTCCTGATGCCCAAATGGGATGCCGAAGAGGCGATGCGGCTGATCGAGAAGGAGAAGATCAGCTATTTCGTCGGCGTTCCGCTGATGAGCTACGAGATCGCGCAGCACCCCAATCGCGACAAGTACGACCTCAAGACCTGCGTCACCTTTGCCGCGGGCGGCGCGCCGCGTCCGGTCGAGCATGTCAAGCGCATCAAGGAGACGATGGACTGGGCCTTCCCGATCCTGGGCTATGGCCTCACCGAGACCAACGGCGTGGGCTGCGGCAATTTCAACGAGAATTACATGGCCAAGCCCGACAGCACCGGCCAGGCTTCGCGCCCGCTGGTGGACCTTGCGATCCTCGACGATAATGGCCACCCGCTGCCCCAGGGCCAGGTGGGCGAGGTCGCGATCCGCTCGGTCGCCAATTTCCTCGGTTACTGGAACAACGAGGCGGCAACGAAGGCCGCGATCATGCCCGATGGCTATTTCCGCACCGGCGACCTCGGCTATCTCGACGCCGACGGCTATCTGTTCATCGTCGACCGCAAGAAGGACATCATCATCCGCGGCGGCGAGAATATCAGCTGTGTCGAGGTGGAATCGGCGATCTACGCGCATCCCGACATTGCCGAGGCGAGCGTGTTCGGCATTCCCGACGAGCGCTTTGGCGAGATCGTCGGCGCGGTCTATGTGGTGCGCGAAGGCGCCAGCCTGAACGACGAGCAGCTCACCGAGTTCCTTGCGGGCCAGCTTGCCGCATTCAAGGTGCCCGCGCGCCTGTGGCAGAGCGCCGAGGCGCTGCCGCGTCTGGGCACCGCCAAGATCGACAAGGTCAGCTTGCGCAAATCCTATCAGGCCGCCGCCAAGGCCGAAGCGGGAGCCGCCACCTGACCTTAACCTTGCGCCTGTATCGCTGCTTGCCATGAACCCCGTTGCCAACCAGCGCGCGATTATCGATCGCCGTGCGCTCGATGCGCGCATCTCCGAGTTCGCCGCCGAACTCGGCGACAAGGCGCGCATGCCCGTCGTCACGATCCTGCGCGAGGCGCTGGCGGCGGGGCGCGCGGAGATCGCCGCGCGGCTGCATGCCAATCCGGCGGCGGGGCACGATTGCGCGGCGGCGCAGTCGTTCCTGATCGACCAGATCGTGCGGCTGATCCACGACTATGTCGTGCGCTTCCAGTACCCGGTCGCCAATCACAGCGCGGGCGAGCATTTCTGCATCGCGGCGGTGGGCGGCTATGGCCGGGGCGAGATGGCCCCGCACAGCGATGTCGACATCGCCTTCCTCACCCCGCTGCGCAAGAACAGCTGGACCGAGCAGGCGATCGAGGCGATGCTCTACATGATGTGGGATCTCGGCCTCAAGGTCGGGCATTCCAGCCGCTCGATCGACGAGATGGTCCGCCAGGCGCGCAGCGACCTCACCATCCGCACCGCATTGCTCGAAGGGCGCTATGTCTGGGGCGATCAGGACATCTATCGCGAGGCCTCGGTGCGCTTCTGGAAGGATGTCGTTACCGGCACCGCGCGCGACTTCGTGGCGCAGAAGCTCGAGGAGCGCGACCAGCGGCACAAGCGCATGGGCGACAGCCGCTATGTCGTCGAACCCAATGTCAAGGACGGCAAGGGGGGCCTGCGCGACCTGCACACGCTCTACTGGATCGGCAAGTATATCCACCAGGTGCGCTCGGCCGCCGAACTGGTCGATGCCGGCCTGTTGACCATGACCGAATATCGCGGGTTTCGTCGCTCGGCCAATTTCCTCTGGGCGGTGCGCTGCCATCTGCACGACATTACCGGGCGCGCCGAAGACCGGCTCACCTTCGACCTGCAGCGCGAGGTGGCGACGCGGATGCGCTTTGCCGACCGCCCGGGCAAGTCGGCGGTCGAGCGGTTCATGCAGTATTTCTTCCTCAACGCCAAACGCGTCGGCGACCTGACCGGCGTGTTCCTGGCGCAGCTCGACGACCAGTTCGCCGCGCGCGACCGGCGCTTCATCCCCTCGATCCTGCGGCGGCGTCCGCGCAAGCTTTCCGGCTTCATTCTCGATCGCGGGCGGCTGGCTTTGCCCCGGCCCGATTTCTTCCGCGAGGACCCGGTGCGGCTGATCGAGATCTTCCAGCTTGCCGACCGGCACAAGGTCGAGATCCACCCCAGCGCGATGCGCCAGGCAAGCATGGATGCGCATCTGATCGACCGGCATGTCCGCGCCGATCCGCGTGCCAATTCGCTGTTCATGGACGTGCTGTGCAGCCCGCGCGATCCCGAGCTGGTGCTGCGCTGGATGAACGAGGCGACCGTGTTCGGCCGTTTCGTGCCCGATTTCGGCCGCGTCGTCGCGCAGATGCAGTTCGACATGTACCACCATTATACGGTGGACGAGCATTCGATCCGCGCGATCGGGCTGCTGGCGAAGATCGAGTCGGGCGAGCTCAAGCAGGACCATCCGCTCGCCTATGACGTGATGCAGAAGCTGATCAGCCGCCGCGTGCTGTTCGTCGCCACGCTGCTCCACGATATTGCCAAGGGGCGGCGCGGCGACCACAGCGTGCTGGGTGCCGAGGTCGCGATGAAGCTGTGCCCGCGGCTCGGCATGACCGAGGCGGAGACCGAGCAGGTCGCCTGGCTGGTGCGCTATCACCTGCTGATGTCGGCCACCGCGTTCAAGCGCGACCTGACCGATTACAAGACCATCGCCGATTTCGCCGCCATGGTGCAGAGCCCCGAGCGGCTCAAGCTGTTATTGGTGCTGACCGTGGTCGATATCCGCGCGGTGGGACCGGGCATCTGGAACAGCTGGAAGCGCCAGCTGCTCGGCACCCTGTTCGAATCGACCGAGGAGGTGCTGCGGCTGGGCCACAAGCAGCATGGCCGGCGCGAACGCGTCATCGCCAAGCAGGATGCAGCGCGCGCCGCGCTCGGCATCGACGAGGGCCGTTTCGTCCAGCTGGCGCGCAAGCTCGACGATGCATACTGGATCGCCGAGCCCGAGGACATCATCGCGCAGAACCTGCAGCTGATCGATGCGCATGACAGCGAACCGCTGACCGTGGCGGCCGAATTCTATCCCGCGCGCGGCGCCACGCTGGTGACGGTAAGCGCGGCGGACCATCCCGGGCTTTTCTACCGTATCGCGGGCGGCATCCATCTTGCCGGCGGCAACATCATCGACGCGCGCATCCACACAAGGCGCGACGGCATGGCGCTCGACAATTTCCTGGTGCAGGACCCGCTGGGCCGTCCGTTCATGGAGGAAAGCCAGATCGCGCGACTCAAGACCGCGATCGCCGATGCGCTGGCCAACCGCGTCGCGCTGACCCCGCGGCTGATTGCCCGGCCCGTCGCCCGGCCACGCGCCGAGGCCTTCAGCATCGCCCCCAATGTGCTGGTCGACAACAAGGCGTCAAACCGTTTCACCGTGGTCGAGGTCAACGCGCTCGACCGGCCGGCGCTGCTCAACCGCCTCGCCTTTGCGCTGTTCGACCTGAAATGCATCGTCCATTCGGCGCATGTCGCGACCTATGGCGAACGCGCGGTCGACACCTTCTATGTCACCGATCTGCTGGGCGACAAGATCGACAGCAAGTCGCGGCTGAAGACGCTGGAAAAGCGGCTGCTGGCTGCCGCCTCGCCCGACAGCGAGCAGGCGGTCGCGGCGTAAGGCGCAGGGCTTCAGATCTTGCCGGTGAGGATCGCCCAGCCGGCAAGGCCGTTCATGCCAGTATAGACGATATAGGCAGGCAGCGCGATCGTGTAGCCCAGTGCCGCGAAGCTGAGCGCCGACAGCAGGATCAGATATTCGAGCATGTAGCTGCCATAGCCGCGCATGAAGCCCTGGAACAGCGCGCGCATCTGCACGGCCATGGGGTGCGCCGATTCCATCGTCGCGCGGTGGAGCGCAAAGTTGATGATGCCGCAAAAGACGATGAGAATGGTTGCCATGGCGTTAAACTAACGCCAATCGCACCCGCCATGAAAGCCCTGAATTGCGGCTGGACGATTTCGGGACGCCCCGCCTGCGAAGCGTTAAATCGCGAGGCGGATGATCTCGCCGCCGGGTTGTTCCCTGGCCAGCCGGAAGACGGGCACTTCGCCGACACCCTTGAGCGTGATCTTTTCGGGCAGCTCGAAATGGCGGTCGCCGCGCCCGCGCAGCCAGGTGGTCTCGGACACCGAAATGCCATCGGGATGCGCGGTGCCCTCGATCCGGGCGGCGATGTTCATCGTCTCGCCCCAATAGTCATAGGCCATGCGCGTCTCGCCGATCACCCCGCCGACGACCGGGCCGGTATGGATGCCGACGCGGATGTGCAGGTCGATGCCGGTCGCGGCGCGCAGTGCGGGAAGCCCGGCGATGACCGCCTCACCGAAGCGGATCGCGGCATCGGCGCTGTTGTGCGCAGGATTGTTGCCGCCGCTGATTGCGAGATACGCGTCGCCGATCGTCTTGACCTTCTCCACCCCGGTTTCGGCGGCGCACTTGTCGGCGAGCAGGAAGAAGGCGTTGAGCAGGTCGACCAGATGCCCTGGTGAAATCCGCCGTGACAGGTCGGAAAAGCCGCAAATGTCGATGAACACCACCGAGACATCGGGATAGGCATCGGCCACCACCTGTCCGGCCTTAAGCCGTTCGGCCACCGCAGGCGGCAGCACGTTGAACAGCAGTTCCTCGGTCTTGGCCTTTTCCGCCGAGAGCGCATCGGACAGCAGGAAGCTCTGCCGGTGCGCCTGGCCGACCGACCAGTTGAGCAGCACCATCACCGCCGCGCTGGTGAGATAGGCCAGCAGCGCGTAGATCGCGGGCACGAGGTGGGTCGCGGTGAGCCCGACGACGGTGAAATAGACCGCCGCATGCGAGGCCAGCCAGGCCGCGAACCAGCGCGTCTGCCCGGCAAAGGCGATCGCGGCAAAGGCCATGACGATCAGGCCATTGATGGCGATCGAGGCATGCAGCTGGACATGTTCGCGCTGCATTTCCTCGTAGAGCAGCGCGTTTTCCGCCATGATGAGGAACGCGACGCCGAGCAGGCTGGCGAAATCGATGATGGGTCTGGTGGCATAGCCGCGCCAGAAGGTCGCCCCGGCAAAGCCCGCCAGGATCGCGAGCGTCGGCAGCAGCAACACCGAGAATTTGAGCTCGTCGGCGCGCGAGAAATAGAGCGGATTGACCAGCGCATAGCCGATCAGCATCGCCGCGAGAAAGCCCGCAAACAGCCGCATGTGGACCACGCGCGCCTGGCGTTCGCCGGTGACGAAGCGCGTTTCGAGCGCGGAATCAAGAAAGCGCCCGGTGCCCGAGCGCGCTATTTCCAGCCTGTTTGCGTCCTGCTGCATCATGGGTCCCTCTGCCCTGGCGGCCCGGCCATCGCCCTTCCGATTAACATCGAGGAATTGACAAAGCTGTAACGGGCCCGGAATTTCGGCTGCAACGACACGAAGGGGAGGATGATTTGACCGATTTCGACAGCTGGCGCGCGCGCTCGCCTTTTTACGACGACAGCCATGAGGCGCTGGCGCAATCGGTCCGCCGCTTCGTCGCGCGCGAGATCGCGCCGCATATCGATCAATGGGAGGCCGATGGCGAGCTGCCGCGCGAGCTGCACCGCAAGGCAGCCGAGGCCGGCATCCTCGGCCTGCGCTACCCCGAACAATATGGCGGGCATTCGGACGGCTTCGATATCTTCCATGGCCTCACCCAGACCGAGGAGCTGGCGGCCGTCGGCGCCGGTGGGCTTTCGGCCTCGCTGATGACGCACGGCATCGGCCTGCCGCCGGTGCTGGCGCTGGGCAGCGAGGCGCTGAAGCAGCGCGTCGCGCCGCCGGTGCTCAAGGGCGAGAAAATCATCGCGCTCGGCATTACCGAGCCTTCGGGCGGCTCGGACGTCGCCAATCTCAAGACCCGCGCCGAGCGCGTGGGCGACCATTTTGTCGTCAACGGCTCCAAGATGTTCATCACCTCAGGGATGCGCGCCGACTGGCTGACCTGCGCGGTGCGGACCGGAGGCGCTGGCGCGGGCGGCATATCGCTGCTGCTGATCGAGATGGACGCGCCCGGCGTCACCCGCACCCGGCTCGACAAGATGGGCTGGCGCTGTTCGGACACCGCCGCCATCTATTTCGAGGATGTGAAGGTGCCGGCCGAGAACCTGATCGGGCCGGAAAATGGCGGGTTCATCGGCATCATGCGCAATTTCAACAGCGAACGGCTCGGCATGGCGATGGGCTGCTGCGCCTATGCGCGGGTGTGCCTGAAGGAAGCGGCCGAATGGGCGCAGAGCCGCGAGACCTTCGGCAAGCCGCTGGTCAAGCACCAGTCGATCCGCATCAAGCTGGCCGACATGGCGCGCCGCATCGCCGCGACTCAGGCCTGGGTCGATCAGTGCGCCTGGGCGGTCGAGAACGGCCGCGACCAGCCGGCGGATTTCGCGATGCTCAAGGTGCAGGCGACGCAGATGCTCGAGCATGTCGCGCGCGAGGCCGCGCAGATCCTGGGCGGGGCGAGCTATATCACCGGATCGAAGGTCGAGCGCATCTATCGCGAGGTCCGCGTCAACGCAATCGGCGGCGGATCGGAGGAAATCATGCTCGACCTCGCCGGACGGCAGCTGTTCGGCGGGAAATGATCGGAAATGGAGGGGGTTGGGGATCAACCTGCTCCATAACCGAGCGGCAAGCGCTGGTGAAATTGGCCCGAAATGCGTCCAATAGCATCTCCTTGGGGCAGGTGGCGCTATGGCCGTATTTTCCGATCAGAGTTTGATCGCGCGAACCTATTACGAAACCATGCGCGGACGTTTCGCAGCCTATTATCCACCCGAAACCTCGGGCGAGGTCGAAATGAATCCTGTCCGCATGCAGAAGGCGGAAATGGCCAGGATCATCACCCAGGAATTCGAGGACCTGGATCCCTTGAAAGGGGCAAATCCATCCCTGGGTCAGTTGTTCAAGATCGAGATCGACTTGCTGTCCCTGATCCCGGAAGTCGCCCTTCGAGAGCAGTTCTGGACTATCGAGAACCGTTTCAGGCGGGTGGTCCCCGGCAGCATGGCGGACGCATTCATCGACAGCCTCGAAGATGACCGGCCTGCAAACGCTGGTGGGGAGGTGCTGCTTCAGCGCGCACGCGCTTTGCTCGGCGTGATCCACAGCAATTACGAGGTCAATTTCAACCGTGAACTTCTAATCCGGCGCTTGATGTTCATCGTGTCGGCGCTTGCCTTGGTCCTCATCGCCATCTCCGCTGCGACCGCGACTGCTGTCGTTCCCCGGATTGCCCAGCAAGCCTTGCTGCTGATTACCATCGTCGGGATGGCGGGAGGCATGATCTCCACCATACAGCGGCTGCAGAAGGCAACGTCTCGCGACGCCATGGTGGATGACGGCATCTTCGAACTGATCAGCCTGCGCGTAGGATGGCTCAGCATCATCATGTCTATCGGCATTGGCGGGATCTCGGCGCTGTTCGTCTATGCTCTGATCTCAGCCGGGCTGCTCGACACGCTAATCCCGCAATTGGCCGGTATGCCAACCGACCAGAATGTGCTGCCTCCGGTTTGCGTGCTAGGCAAGAACTGCTCCCATTGGGCGGATCAAACCTATCAGGCACTTGGCCTTTCCACCCGTGCCGACCTGTTCAAGCTCATGGTCTATGCCTTTGTGGCAGGATTTGCAGAGAGATTCGTGCCCGATGCTATCAACAAGCTGGCAAAGAGCGCGTTTCCGCCGACGACATTGCCGATCGGCTGACATCCTATGACCCAGCGCACTGCGCGTAGGACTCCCTGAAACTACAGGATGATGCTATCAGGCGACTCGCCTGCATGTCCTTGTTTTACCGGGAGTCCATCATGCCCTTGCCCGCGCGTCGTTCCGCCGTATTCAGCCTGTCCGCCGCCGCGATCGCGGTCTTGGTCGCCAGTCCCGTCAGCAGCCAGCAGGCAGCCAGCCCCATCGCGCGGTACGACATGGATGTCGGCACCGTCACGGGCCTCGCCGCGATGGGCAGCGGCATGGGTGCAGGGCTTTCGATGATGTTCGGCGGCGGCGGCAACAAGCAGGCGCACGAGCTGATCCTGCGGCTGGGTTCTTCCAGCGCTCCAGCGGGCGGCGCGCCCAAGGCCGATCATTTCATGCCCGCCGTCGCCAAGCTCGGCGCATCGGTCCCGCTGGTCAGCCCCAAGCCGGGAACGCGCACCGATGTGCCCGAACAATTGCCCAAGGACTTCCAGCGCCCCAAGGGCCGTCTGCTGATCTATTGGGGCTGCGGCGCCAAGGCAGGTCCCGGCCAGCCGGTGGTGATCGATTTCGCCAAGCTGACGGCGGGCCAGGTGCCGCCCGACCTGTTCGCAGGCGCGATGCCGGTCGATCGGAGCGTGACAGCGGGCAACAGCCGCACCTATGGCGAATGGCCCAATGCCGAAACGCGCAAGCTGCTGAGCAGTGACAGCTCGCTGCTCGGCGAGCATCGCGTCGCGGGCAATTATTCGCCCGAGATCAAGTTCGCGCTGGCGCAGGATTTCATGCCCGCGATCACCGGCAAGTCCTCGCCGCTGGCAGGGGGCGCGACGCAGATCAGCTGGAACACCGTCGCCAACGCCACCGGCTATTATGCCTGGGTGATGACCGCCAAGGCCAACAGCAAGGGCGAGTTCCAGGACATGGTCTGGTGGTCGTCCTCGGCCTCGCGCCAGTTCGGCGGCGCGTTGTGGGACTGGATCGCGCCTGCGCAGGTGGCAAAGCTGATCCAGCAGCAGGTCGTCATGCCGCCATCGCAGACCAGTTGCACCGTGCCCGCCGAGGTGACCGCAGCGGGCGGTGAGTTCGCGCTCGGCAACCTCTATGCCTATGGGCCGGAAGCGAATTTCGCCTATCCGCCGCGTCCCGCCAACGCGAAGACGCCGTGGAAGCCCGAATGGACGGCACGCGTGCGCTATCGCTCAAACTCGATGTGGCTGCTCAACGGGCCGGACATGGACGCGATGATGCGCGGCGGCGACAGCAGCGAGGCCGAACCGCCGAAGAAAAAGAAAAAGTGCAAGGGTGGCCTTGGCGGCTTGCTCGGCGCGGTGGTCACCGGCGAGGGTTGCTGACCCGACTTGGAGCGCGCTCATGTTCCTGCTATGTTCCATCTGCGACCTCGAGTCGGAACAAAGGGGATGAAGCCATGAGCAAGTTGATATTCTACACCAACCCCATGTCGCGCGGGCAGATCGCTCGCTGGATGCTGGAAGAGTTGGGCGCGCCGTACGAGCAGCGCATCGTGCAATACGGGCCCGAGATGAAGGGGCTGGATTACCGGGCGATCAACCCGATGGGCAAGGTTCCTGCGATCGTCCACGATGGCAAGGTCGTGACCGAATGCGCCGCGATCTGCGCCTATCTGGCCGAAGCTTTTCCCGATGCCGGGCTGGCGCCGCTGGCCGAGGAGCGCGCGGATTATTATCGCTGGATGTTCTTCGGCGCGGGACCACTCGAACAGGCGATCATCAACCATGCAATGAAATGGGAGAGCCCCGAGGACAAGCAGGCGATGCTCGGCTATGGCAGCTACGAGCTTGCCGTCGAGACTCTCGCCGGGTGGCTGGCAGATCGCGACTATGTCTGCGGCGACCGGTTTACCGCAGCCGATGTCTATGTCGGCGCGCAGGTCGATTGGGGCCAGGCGTTCGGGACTCTTCCCCCTCATCCGGTATTCGCCGCCTATGCCGAACGGTTGCGCGCGCGCCCGGCCTATCAGCGGGGCAAGGCGATCGACAACGAACTGATCGCCAAGGCCAAGGCCGAAGCCGAAGGAGCCAGCGCATGACTCGGCAGGAAGGCGGATGCCATTGCGGCGCGGTGCGCTTTGCCGTCGACGCCCCGGGCGAACAGGACGAACCGGCGCGCACCGCGCTGTGCCACTGCACCGATTGCCGCCGCTGTGCCGGAGCACCTGCCGTCGGCTGGACCGCGGTGGCGAGCACGACCTTTCACCTGCTGAAGGGCACGCCTGCCGTCTATCATTCGTCCGAGACTGCCGAGCGCAGCTTCTGTCCGAATTGCGGAACGGGGCTGTTCTACGTCAACGAGGCGGTGCTGCCTGGCCTGGTCGATATTCAGACCGCGACCTTCGACGATCCCGATGCCTTTCCGGCGATGGCGCACATCCAGACAGCCGACCGGATCGGGTGGATGCGGCAGGCGCACGAACTGCCCGAATTCGAGCGGTTTCCGGAGGGGTAACGAAATCCTCCCCCAGCTCGCTGGGGGAGGATTTGGGGCCAAGCCTTACCCCGTCGGGCCGAACACCTTGGGCGCACCGGTGCCTGCCTTGCGGTCCTTGTCGCTGGCGGTAATCGCCTCGAGAATCTGCGGGTTGCGAAAATCGCCATTGGCATAATCGCGCGCCGACTGGCCCGCGATCGTGTCCTGCTTGTCCGGGTTTGCACCGTTCTTGAGCAGCAGCCGGACCATGGCGAGGTCGCGCAGCTGCACCGCGCGGATCAGCGCGGTCTCACCCGAATTGTTGGTGGCATCGACCTGAGCCTTGCGGCCAAGCAGCGTTTCGGCACCGTCCACAAAGCGCAGGTTGGTTGCCAGCATCAGCGGCGTCACCCCGTTCTTGTCGCGCGCATTGGGGTTCGCCCCGCGCTGGAGCAGAAAACCCATCCAGGTAAGGTCGCGTCGCGCGGTGACGATGTGCAGCGCGGTCTCGCCGCTGGTAATGTCCTTGGTGTTGACGATGGTGCTGCCCGGCTCGTTGAGCATCTGCGTCGCCTTGTCGCCATCGCGCTCGCGCACCGCCTTGAGGAAATTGTAGCTGTCCGAAAACTGGGCCTGGGCAGCAACGGGGAAGAGCAGCGCAAAGGCCAGAACTGCCGACCACAGGCGCGAAAAACGGTTCATTCGGGGTGTCACAGGGTCCATGATCCTTGATATGCTGGCATCGGGAACGCGGCCATTGGAGCTGCCGACCGCAATGCCCCCTTGAAAGCGCCTGCATAGCAGAGCAGAGACGAACCTGTCATGAACAAATCCCTTTTTCCCGCCCTCGCCGCCGCGCTCGCCCTGGTGCTTCCGCTGTCCCTGACCGCGTGCGACAGCACTGCTACCAAGCCCGAAGCCCCGCTCGAGGGCGCGAAGATCGGCGGGCCGTTCACGCTCACCGACCAGGACGGCAAGCCGGTGAAGGACACCGATTTCGCCGGCAAGTTCCGCATTATCTATTTCGGCTACAGCTACTGCCCCGATGTGTGCCCGGTCGACCTGCAGAAGGTCGCCGCCGGTTTTGCCAGGTTCGAAAAGGACCAGCCCGAGCGCGCGAAGGCCATCCAGCCGATCTTCATCACCATCGATCCCGAGCGCGATACGCCTGCGGTGCTCAAGCAGTATGTCGGCGCGTTCCACCCGCGGCTGATCGGCCTCACCGGCACGCCTGCGCAGATCAAGGCGGTCGCGGATGCCTATCTCGTCATGTACAAGGCGCAGAAGCCCGCCGGCGCGGACCCCAAGGCCTATCTGGTCGATCACAGCCGCCAGGCCTATCTCATGGGCAAGCAGGGCGAGCCGATCGCGTTGCTGCCCTATGACGAGGATCCGCAAGCGATCGCCGCCGAAATCGACAAATGGACCAGCTGACCCCGTTCTGGGAGCAGCCGCTGGCGAGCCTCGACCGCGCGCAATGGGAGGCCTTGTGCGACGGTTGCGGCAAATGCTGTCTGCACAAGGTGGAGGACGAGGATACGGGGCATATCTACCCCACCAATGTCGCCTGCCGCCTGCTCGACACGCGCACCGCGCGCTGCGCCGATTATCGCCACCGCCGCGCGCTGGTGCCCGATTGCCTGCGGCTGACCCAGGGCAATGTCGGCTCGATCGCCTGGTTGCCCTCGACCTGCGCCTATCGCCTGCGCGCCGACGGCCTGCCGTTGCCCGATTGGCACCATCTGAAGACCGGAAGCCTGGCGGCGATGCACGCGGGCGGCCATTCGGTGATCGGCCGGGTGATTTCCGAGGTGCATGCAGGTCCCATCGAGAACCATATCATCGAGGAAGAACTGTGAGGGCGAGCGGCCGATGCCGATAGCCCGCCTTCTGCTGCGCAGACCCGACGCGCCCGAAGCCCCGCAGCGGCTGACGATCAACGGCCGCGATTACGCGCTGCTCGTGCGCCGCCATCCGCGTGCGCGGACGATCCGGCTGCGCACCGATCCAGCGAAAGGCGCGCTGCTGCTGACCCTGCCGCGCCACGCCCGGCTGGGCGAAGCCATCGCCTTTGCCCGCACCCAGGCCGAATGGATCGAGGCGAGCTTCGCGCGCGCCGGCACCGCGACGCCGATCGCGCCGGGCGCGGTCCTTCCGTTTCGCGGAACAGCGCACCGGATCGACTGGGATGCTGCGCATGGCCGCAAGGTGGTTGCCGCCGATGGCGTGATCCGGCTGGGCGGCGCGCGCGATTCGGTCGAACCGCGCCTGACCCGCTGGCTCAAGGCCGAAGCCAGGAGGCTCTGCGCCGCCGATCTGGCCGATTATTGCGCCCGCGCGGGCATCGCGACGCCATCGCTCGCGCTCAGCAGCGCCGCGCGCCGCTGGGGCAGTTGTTCGGCCAGTGGCACGATCCGCATCAACTGGCGGCTGATCCTCGCGCCGGACATGGTGCGCCGTTCGGTCGTCGCGCACGAGGTCGCGCACCTCAAGCACATGAACCACAGCCCCGACTTCTACGCCTGGCTCGACCACCTGTTCGAGGGCGACCGCAAGTCCGCCGACCGCTGGCTGAAAGCGCATGGGCGGGGGCTGTATCTGGTGGGAAAGGCAAGTTAGACCCGTCATTTTCCACAGGTTATCCACACCCACCACAGTAAGTGGTTGACCGAATCTCGAAAATTGTTTGATGTTTGTTCTCGGTGATCGTCCACCGTCTTTTTGCTCCACCCCAAGGCCCCTGAATGGGCGCGGGGGCAAAGGGCCTTCCGGAGCGCGGGCTCAGCCCCGCATGGAAGAAAGGCGGTTGTCTATGCGGCGTGTATTTGTACGCTCGTATCGGCGCTGGCGGCTTGGCCGGGAGGAGCGTGTCCGCGCTCACACCCGGCGCTGGCCTAACCAGTACGCTTTTTCATTTATCTAACCGGTAAACTGAGCGGTGGGCGGTCACCAACCCCTCACACGATTTCTCGCCCGAAGGTTCTGACATAGTCGGACTCCCTGATCAACACCAATACGGTGCGATCATCACTTTCAGTTGCTCTCCGATGGCCCGGCAAATGCGCGCCTGCGAGTCCGCTGTACCCGTTTTCTTGTCTTCAAGGCATCAAAATCCAGGCCACGAGGTTCACCCGAACGCTCGCCCTCAATCAAGGCGTTTCTTAACGCGTGAATCATTGCTTCCGATTCGCGCACGACGCTCTCGTGAGAAATCACCCGGCCGGCCCGCACATCAGCAAGGCCTTGCTCTATCCCCTCGATTATCGATCGCTCGTCGTCCACTGCAGTTCCTCGTCTGCGTCTGCAAACAACATAGCTTTGGAACCGAAGCACCACAATCACACCGTCATCGACGTACCCCTGTAGATCCGCGCCCTGTACCGCGAATCCTGCGCATCGGGCAGCGGGGCGCCGACCAGCAGGACCGCGCGGGCGAAGCGCTTGAGCTCTTCCTGGTGCTCCACCGCATTGCGCGGTTCTTCGGAGCGGACGCGGCGGGTGAGGTTGATCTGGTTGGTCGGAACATCGTGCACCAGCCGCTCGTTCTCCACCGCCAAGGTCGCGGTGAACGCGTGCAGCGTCGTCTTGACGAAATTGGCGAGCGCGAAGGCCGGACCGCTCTGGCCGAAGGGCACGTCGGGCGAGACCAGCACCAATTGGCAGCCGTCATAGAGCGAGGCCTTGCGCGAGACGCGGAAGTGCTGGGTGAGGTTCTCCTCGCACAGCGTCCGGAACTCCTCGGGCTCGAGCATCGCGCCATCCTCGAACAGCCGGTCGGGCAGGCCCGCCATCGGGGTCGAGACGACCGTGGTGGGGCGGCCGAAATCGGTCAGCGCCTGGTCCATCGCGCTCTCGACATCCGCGCCGCACACGCGCACCGTGACCTTGTCGGCAATCTCCTGGTCGAGCAGGGCGAGCACGCTCGCGCCGCCCGCCTCGCTGCGGGTGAGCAGCACCATCCGCGCGACGCCCAGCCCGCCGATCAGATGGTTGGCGGTCTCGGCGATGTAATCGGCCAGATGCTCGCCGATCACCCACACGGTCTTGCCCTTCATCTGCTCGAGCCGCTCCTGCTTGGGGCTGCCGAACATCTCGCGCTCGGTATAGGAGCGTTCGACGCTGAGCCCGCCCGAGGGCATGAAGGTCTCGCCGCTCACCGCGCGGTCGGCCAGATAGAAGACGGTGGCCTGCGCGACCTCGCTCTCCTTGGGCATCGCGCCCAGGTGCAGCTGCGACAGCACGCCGCGCCCGACCTTGTCCGCCTCCTTGCCGATGCGCTCCTGCGGCAGGTACGGCATGTCGTCGGGCGGCAATGCCAGCAGCCAGCCGGTGCGGCCTTCGGCGCTCGCGCTGCGCTGCTGCCATTCGTCATGCGCGAGCAGATAGCCCGCCGAGGCGAGCCGCATCAGCAGGCGCCCGGCGATATCGGGGGTGAGCAGATAGCGATCCCAGGTGCAGATGCCGTCGCCCTCGCGCGCGAGTTCGAGGCAGAGCAGCCGCAGCGGATCGGGGGTCGAGCGGTCGTGGCTGAGATAGCCGGTATCGTTGCGCGCCAGGCGGCCGAGCACATGCGTCACCTCCGCGCCCTCGCGGATCGATTCGATCACGGCGGCATAGATGGCGTTGAGCCGCTTGTTCTCGAGGATCAGGCGGGCGCGGCGCAGGAACAGGCCGGGCTTGCCGCCGGTGCCCGAAAGCCGGTCACCATCGACCGGGCCGGGCGCGATCGCGTTGACCTGGATTTCGGGGCCGAGAAAGCGCGAGAAGCTCTCCACCATCGCGCGCTGACCGGCCTTGGACACCGCATAATCGGCGCGGTTGGGATAGGCGACCGCGAGGAATTTCTCGCCGCCGAAATAGCTCGACACGTTGAGGATATAGCCCGAACCCTGCCGCTTCATGATCGGCACAACATAATGCATCAGCAGATAGTTGCTGATGAGGTTGGCATCGAGCGTCCAGCGCCACATGTCGAGGCTCATGTCGATGACCATGTCCTCCGCGCCTGCGACCCCGGCATTGTTGATCAGATAATCGATCCGCCCGAACTCGGCCATGGTGGCATCAGCGGCGCGGCGCAGCGAATCGAAATCGCTGACATCGACATCGGCCATGATCTTCACCCGGCGCTCGACCCCGGCAAAGCCGACATCCTGCAACTCGCCGACGATGCGTTCGCGCGCGGCCTCGAGTTCGCTGGCGCGGCGCGCGACCATCATCACCTTGGCCCCGGCGAGCGCGAGCAGCCGCGCGACCTGGCCGCCGATCCCCGCTGAACCGCCGGTAATCATCGCCACCTTGCCCAGATGCAGCCCGGTGATGTTCTCGGCAAAGCCCAGCATCGCCCGGCGCGCGCCCGTCTCCTCGCCGATATTGGCGGGGAGATAGAGCGAGGTTTCGGTGATCTTCTGTTCCTTGAAGACGATGCGCGTCGCGTGCCCTGCGGCAAAGCGCGTGTTCTCGTCCTCCTCGTTGGTATAGCGCACGATCTGGTTGCCCCAGGCGGCGCGCTTCTGGCGGCCCTGCGCGAAATCGACGCGCGATTCGTCGCGCCAGATGGTGATCAGCTGCGCGATCGCGGCGGTGAGGATGCGGCCCGCCTTGTTGCCCTTGCCGTCGCTGGGTCCCGACATGAACACGAAGCGCGGGTCCTGCATCAGGTCGGTGCATGTCTTCCAGTAGCGGCGCAGCGTGCGCGCGACCGCGATGGTGCCGGTGAGCTCGATATCGATCAGCGCATCGACCTCGGCATCGCTTGCTTCGACCAGCGAATTGCCGAAATGGCCTGCGGGTTTGACCGGCAGCACGATCGCGCTGTGGATCGCGCCATGCGCATCCGAATAGGCGCGGATCGCCGCCTCCATGCCGTCGGGCTCGGCGCGGTTGAAGCGCATGATGGTGAGCCCCTCTTCGGCCCCCTGCGCCTTTACCCGCGCCTCGGCCTGCGCGACATCGACCTGGCGCGTCATGCCCAGCAACACGCGCGCACCGCAGGCCGCCTGGATCTTGGCCATTTCGAGCGCGTCTTCCCAGGCTTCGCCCGCCGCGATCAGCACGGTGAGCCCTGCGCCGTCCAATGAGCGCATCGACGGGCGCGTCATATAGGTGGAGCGCGAATCCTTGCGCACCTGCATGCCATGCGTGACGTCGATCTCGTTGCCGTTGAGTGCAGCGGATTCATCGCTGGCGAGGAACAGGCAGGCATCGGCAATGTCGCCCGGCACCGGCAGGGTCTTGCGCTTCGGCGCATCGCCGATCGCGCGTTCGAGCGTCATCCGCCCCATGAAATGGTTCGCGGTGGTGTTCTCCGGCTCGCCTTGCAGCGCATCCATCGCGGCGAAGACGGTGCGGATGCGCTCGCTCTCGATCGGGCCAGGAAAGACGGTGTTGACGCGGATGCCGGACGCGCCCAGCTCCTTGGCCAGCTCCTGGCTCAGCGCATTGAGCGCGGCCTTGGGCACGACATAGGCGGTGCGGCCATAATAGCGGGTGTGCGAGAAGATGGTCGAGATGTTCACCACCGATGCGCCCACCGGCATGATCGGGGCTGCCGCGCGCGTCAGGTTCCAGCTGACGCCGAGCAGGTTGCGCATCGCATCGGCGACGGTCTCGCTATCGCCATTGGCCTCCATCTCGGCGCGGGTCAGCGGCACATTCTCGAGTGTCTGGCGCGGCCCGGCCGAACCCGCATTGTTGACCAGAACGTCGATCCGCCCGAGCGCCGCCTTGACCTGGTCGATGCCTGCGCGCACCGAATCCGGATCGGCCCCGTCGAGGATCACGGTGAAGACGCGCGCTTCCTCCACCCCGGTCTCGTCGAGCAGCGCCTGTTTCGCCGCCGCCAGCCGCTCCGCCGTGCGCCCGGTCATCACAAGGGTCGCGCCCTCGGCGATGAAGCGGCGGATGATCGCGCCGCCCAGATTGCCCGCAGCCCCGGTGACCAAGGCCACCTTGCCCGCCAGCCGCCCAGTCGCCGCCTTGCCGCTCGCCGGGTCCACCTTGGCCCCCTTGCCCTTGCCTGCCGTCATGTCTTGTCTCTCCTGCAACGCCGGACCAGGGCGATCGTGGTTCGGTCAATCCCTGGGGAGGGTGGAAGTGCTGGCCCAATATTCGAGCAGCTCGTCGCGGCTGCGCAGGCCCATCGCGGGCAGGGCGTGGTTGACGACATAGGTCGCGCCGGTATGCCGGTTGTCCCACATCGCCTGATGCGCCTCGGGCAGGCCGTCCCAGTCGACGACCAAGGGCTCGGTGACGCTCAGCAGCCCGCCCGCGATCATATTGTTCATCACCGTCACCTCGTGCGCGTTGCACAGGTGCGTGCCGAAGATGTTGGCAGTCGGCATGATGATGCGGCGCTGCCGGGTCCAGACCTGCGGCGCGTAGAAGGTGTAGCGGCGGCCCGCCATCTCCTCGGCATAGACCACGCGGCCGCCGAACGGTTTGACCAGCGAGGTCGACACGCCGAGCGAATCCTGGCCCGCGCGCTCGATCACCAGATCGGGCACGCCGCGCGGATTGCCCGGCGATCCCAGGATCTTGCCGACCGCCGTGCCGAAGGGCTTCATCGTGTGCTGCTGGTAGCGGCGCACGCCTTCCTTGAACCGCTCAATATCGGCGCGGGCATCGGGCAGGCGTGGCAGGCTGTCGGGCCAGACGAACTCGGCATCGCGGCGCTTCAGCCCTTCGAGGCTGATAATGCCCTCGACCGATTCCTCGAGCCCCAGCGACTGCAGGAACTCGCGCTGGCCGTCGGTGGTGGTGACGATCACGGTGCGCGCCTTGTACAGCCGCGCCGCCTCGATCATCTCCAGCCCCAGCGGATCGGCGAGATCGCGGCTGCCCGGGCCGTAATAGAGCAGCACCGATTCCCCGCCGCGCAGTTGCGCACGCGCCAGCATGTCCGACGGTGCGGCGCTGCCAGGCTTGCCCATGAAGCTGAAATGATAGCCCGAGGATGCCCCGTAAAAGGCGAGCGTGCCATGCTCCTCGAGCAGCTGGAAGCTGCGCGGAAAGGCGCTTTCGCCAGCATGGCTGACGACGAAATCGGCGAGCCTGCCGCCGTTCATGCGGCGATATTCCTCGAGAATGCCTTCGCCGTCGCGCTCCCAGGCCTTTGCGGCCTCGGGATCGTCAGGAACGGCAGTGAAGGCTCCGGCAAAGCGCGGGTCCTTGCGGTTCAAGGCACCGACCGCGCCCTGTTCCCTGACGAAGGCCGCGCGGCTGTCACTCGAGACCATGCCCGTCGCCTTGAGGCCCGACTTGATGCTCGATTTCAGCGCATCAAGCCCGGTGCCGGTGGCCGATCCCTCGACGAAGATCGTCTTGCCCGGCACGATCTGCAGCGTGGTGAACAGGCAGCGGGTGATCGTGCCCAGATTGAGCACATAGCTTCCTGCCTGTTCGAGCGTCAGGTCGGGCGGCACGCGGTGCAGCTGCGGCCCCTGGACGTTGAGGAACTGGGCATGGCTGCCGGTCTTGGTCTCGTAGCCCTGGATCGCGAAGCCCGCGAACATCGGGTCGTCGCCCGCTTGCGGTGACAACAGGTCCGAGGTGCCCGAATAGACGACCACCAGGTCGCCGACGCGCAAGCGCCCTTCGGCCTTCACCTCGCTGCCCAATGAGGCGACCAGCGCCAGCCCGCCTGACCCTGTAATCTGGACGTCCTCGTCATGCGCGTCGAAGGGGGAGACGGGAATGCCGGTGAGCGCCCAGATGTCGTTGAAATTGACCTCGCTGGTCAGCATGTACACGAGCGCCTCGTTGGGCTCGGGCGTGACCACGGGGACGATATGCTCGCGCTCATGGCTGGCTGGCGGGCCGAAGCGCGGTGCGCCGGTATCGGGGTCGCGGCTGATGCCGAAGGCGAGCTGCTTGGCCGGTATCGCGGTGACCCCGGGATAGAAGGGCGCGCCGACGGGGAGCAGCTGGCCGTTCGCGATCATCGCCGCCTTGTTCGCCTCATGCTCCGCATCGATCCACACGCCGTTGCGCCGGACGGGCAGCGGCGGCGATTGCTTGTCCATGAACTGGCGGATACCGGTCTTGCCGCCTTCGGGATCGATGATCGCCTCGGCAAAATGCTCGCCCTCGCGCTTGAGCCCTGCGGCCATGCCTTGCGTCCAGCCAGTGCGCACCGCATCGAGCGCGCGCCTGCCCGCCTCGCCGCGACCGGCCCAGTCGAGCTGCCTGAGGATGCGCTGGAGAAACGCGTCCTCGAGCACCGCGTCGAGATCGATATGCGCCGCATGGGCCCAGCGTTTGGTCATCGCCTTGCGGTCGGCAAAGGCCTTGCCGAGCGTGCTTTCGGCCCCGTGCCGCGCATAATCGCGCACCATCGCGTGCGCCATGCTCAGCACATCGTCGCTGCCATCGGCGATCTGCTCGATCGCGCCCAGCTCGAGCGCTTCCTGCGCTCCGATCGCGCGGCCGCCCAGGATCAGGTCGAGCGCATCGCGCAGGCCATCGGCAGCGCGGCGTTCGGCGAGCAGGCGCGGCAGCCGCTGGGTGCCGCCATAGCCGGGCAGCAGCCTGAGGTTGATCTCGGGCTGGCCAAAGCGCGCCACGGGCTCTGCAATGCGATAATGGCAGGCGAGCGCGAATTCCATCCCGCCGCCCAGCGCCACGCCCTGGATCGCCGCGATGCACGGCTTGCCCATCGTCTCGATCTTCGCGAAGGCCAGCTGCGCATTGTTGGGCAGCACGCCGGCTTCCTCGACGCTGTTCACCTCTTCGAGCATCTGGCGGATGTCCGCGCCTGCGACAAACGAGGCGGTGCCCTGGCCTGTAAACACCACCGCGATCACATCGTCCTTGCGCGCGAGATGCTCGACCACGATGACCAGCTCGTCGATCGCGCGTTCGTTGAGCGCATTGACCGGGGGGTTGGTGACGGTGACCGTCGCCACACGCCGGCCGTCGCCCAGATCGTTGTACTGGATGAGGAAATAGCGATAGCGCTCGAACAGCGCCTGATCCTCGGCGAGCTGCTGCTTGCGCTGCCAGGCGGCGACGGCGGCCTTGAGCGCATCGATGCTCTCGGGATTGCGCAGCGTCGAGGTGTCGCCGATATCGCCGCCCTCGACGATCGCGCGCACCATGCGGCGCATGTACTTGCCCGAGCGCGTCTCGGGAAATTCGGCGACCTCAAGGAAATCCTGCGGCACCGCGACCGCGCCCTTTTCGGTGCGGACTAGGTCGGTGAGGCGGCGGCGGTCGTCCTGGGTGAGCCTGCGCCCGGCAATCGTGGTGACGAACGCGATCGGCGTCGCCCCCTTCTCGCGGTGCGGCGCGCCCACGACCAGCACATTGCCCACCGGCGATCCCGGATCGAGCGTCTTGTCGCGCAGGATCGCGCCCTCGATCTCCTCGGTGCCGATGCGGTGACCCGAGACGTTGATCACATCGTCCGACCGGCCATGCAGCGAGAACGAGCCATCCTCGTGGCGGATCGCGAAATCGCCCTGGGTATAAGCCCAGGTGCCCTTCCACCGGCCCCAATAGGTGCTGGCGTAACGGGCGGCATCCCCGCGCCAGAGCGGGTTGACGCGGATGCCGCCCGCGACCTCTTCGAGAGCAAACTGCTCGGCATCGCCCCAGATGGTGCGGGTGAGATAGGGATAGGGGAGCGCGATGACGATCTCGCCCTTCTCGCCATTTTTCGCGCGCCGCCAGGCGACGCCGCCCGGCTCCTCGCGTTCCAGCCCGAATTCGAGATCGGGCGCGTCGGGGTCTTCGACCCAGACATCGCCGACGATCCAGGGCAGCGGATAGGTGTGCGCGTCGGGACGCAGCGGGAAATCGCCATTGCCGTAGAAATGCGTCCAGGCGATGCCGCCATGCTCGGTCGCCCAGTAGCTGTTGATATACCAGGGGGTGACATGCTCCATCGCGAAGGCCTGGACCGAGGGCGAGGTCGGCTCCGCGCAGAAGGTCGCGACCTTGAGCGAGGACATGTCGTACGCCTGGATGTCCTTCAGATTCTCCGGGTCCTGCATCACGCTCTTCAGGAAGGTGACGCCCGCCTTGAAGATCTGCACCTTGTGCCGCTCGATGATCGAGGCGAAGCGACCCGCATGCGGGAAGACGGGCGAGCCTTCGGTGATGATCGTCGTCACCCGGCACAGCAGCGATCCTGCGATCAGATAGCTCTGCCCGGTGATCCAGCCCGGATCGGCGACGACGAACATGACATCGCCGGGCGCGGCATCGAACGCCACCGGCATGGTCGCGGCGACACCGGCGCAATAGCCGCCATGCACATGCACGACGCCCTTGGGCTTTCCGGTCGAACCCGAGGTATAAATGATGAAATTGGGATATTCGGCATCGACCGGCAGCGGCTTCGACACCGCCCAGATCGCGCGGACGAAATCGGCATCGGGCAGCGCGAGCAAAGCCGCCTCATCGGCGACATCGAGCCCGAGCGCGCGCGCGGCGTCCAGTATCTGCCCGAGCGCGGCTGCAGTCAGGTCATGGCTCCAGTGGTCGCGCTGCGCGTTCCACACCAGGTCGGGCTGCGCGGTATGGCGCACCACCACCACCGCCTCGACGCGCGGCGGCGAATCGACCAGGGCAGACGCGATCGCCATGCGCAGGTTCGCCGACTGGGCGGCATTGAGCGCCGAGCCCTGCGCCAGATCGTCGAGCGCACGGCCGACGCCGCGCATCACGTCCGAGCGTTCGACCGTGACCTCGCCGCCGAGCAATTCGGTCACCGCATCGGTAATCGCGCCGCGCACCTTGTCATCGGCCTCGTTCGCGGGATCGTTCAGCGCGCCGGCGAGCAGATCCATCGCGGTGCCCACGCCGATGAAATTGTCGAGCGCAGGGTCGGTATAGCTCGTCTTGAACGGCACCATCTGGGCGTTGCGATAGCTGCCATCGGCGGTGATGACGATGCGCGCCCCTGCATCGGCGATGCGATCGGACAGGGTCTTGTCGCTGAACCCGCCGAACACCGGCGTGTAGATGATCCCTGCGCGCTTGGCGCCTTCGGTCCAGTAGATCTGCGCCGGGATGGACGGCATGTTGAGCGCGATGCGGTCGCCCGCCTTCAGGCCCAGACCGGCCAGCGCCAGCGAGCATTTCGCCGCCTCCAGCATCAATTGCTTGCGCGACACGGGATAGCAGTCGACCGGTCCGCCGCGCCCGTTGTCGCTGGACATGTTCCAGCGGTCGCCCTCGAAGATCAGCGCGGTTTCCGCGCCGTGCCCGGCGAGCACGTGTCGGTCGACCTCGTTGAAGCCGCTATTGGTGAACGCGCCCTCGAACCAACGCCAGTTGGGCGGGTTGTCGGCATTGAGCCCGCGCTCCCAAGGGTTATAGTCGGCCGGCAGGTCGAGACTCAGCGGCGCGCCCGTGGTCGCGTCCCAGCCGGTCCATGCACCGGCATCGCGGTCGAAATAGCCCCAGGCCTGGAGGTCGGGCAGATACCAGCAGATCGACGATCGCGCCTGGTCGCCATGAAAGCCGCCCGGATCGGCGATGCACGCGTTGCGCATGGCGGTCCAGCTGGCCGAATCGGTCAGCGGGTTGGCGCGCGGCGGAACGGCAGGCGATGCCACCATCTGGGGGGCGGTCAGAGGACGGGCCTGGACAGGCAGGTGGGATGGGGGAACGACATGAGTTCGCAGCTCTCCTGCCGTCCCGGTCTATCGCGATTCCCAAATCGCAGATGCCGGATGCGGCGAACGAAACAAATGTCTCCCGCCCTTCGGATAACACAATGTTTCGTGAAGCGGTAGCGCTGATTACCGCGCGCCGATCAGCGCTGGTGCCAGCGCCCCACCGCGCGCGACACCGCCTGCATCAGCTGCATGCGCGCCGGGATGCTCGCCGTGGTCTCGGCGAGCATGACCGCTACGGCATAGCGGGTCCCATCAGGCGCGGTCATGATGCCGACATCGTTATAGCCGGTCGACACCGGAGGCAGATCCTGCCCGGTCCCGGTCTTGTGGAGGAACTGCCAGCCCGCAGGAACCCCCGCTTTCAGCCGATTGGGTCCGCTGCGTGTACGGCCAAGCGTGTCGAGCATCAGCCGCGTGGAGCTCTGCGAGAGCAACTCGCCGCGTGCCAGCCGCGCGAGCGCATCGACAATGCCTTCGGGGCTGGCCCCGTCGATCGGATCGGCGACATAGGCCGACAGCAGATTGCGCCGCCGGTCGAGCGGGACGCGCTCGCGCGCCGCCTGGAAGGCACGCCCGGCCGAGAGTTCCTGCCGCCATTCGACGCCGGCGATCGAGCTCTGCAGCAGGCGCTCGCCAGGACCGAAGCGGATGTTGGCAAGGCCCTTGCGGCGGAGGAAATCCTGCACCGCAGCCGGACCCCCGGCGGTACGCAGCAGCGCATCATTGGCGCTGTTGTCGCTGGCGGTGAGCGCCTCGTTGATCAGCGAGCGCACCGTTTCGCGCACCACGCCCTCGCGCGACACGCGTGCCGCAAGGGGCTGGTGAAACAGGGTCAGGTCATCGGGTGTGATCGTCACCTGCTGATCGAGCGTCAGTTCACCGCGATCGACCTTTTCCAGGACGGTCATCGTTACCCAGAGCTTCGAGACGCTCTGCTGCGGGAACAGCTCGCCGCCGCGCTGGCCCACCACCCAGTCGCCATCGATGCGGCGCACCGCGATGCCGGTCTTGCCGGGAAAGGTGCGCCAGAGCTCCTGCAGTTCGTCGCGCAGCCCCTGCGGCACGACATTGGCGGCGCGCGGCGCGAGTGGCGGCGGCACCGGCTGAACGCGCGCGGGCGCAGGCGGCGCGGGGCGCGGCTGCGCAACCTGTTTCGGCGTCGATACGCATGCCGACAAGGCAGCGGTGGCGAGGATCAGGACCAGCGGACGGGCGACCATGCAGGGCTTTCTAGCAGCATCTTCGGGTTGGCGACCATGCGGACTGACAGATGTATCCGCGCTGAAGCGGTCTAGCCACGGGTTCCGCATGCCGGGCCGCTTTTGCGGCGAACCCGGCGTTGGGCGCGATGAGCAGTGCCTTTCCCTCGCTATGGCGCGATAGCAGCACTCTCTCCTCCCCCATCAAGGGGGAGGGCTTTGGGTTCAGGGAACCAGCACCGTGTCTTCCGCCACCGGCAGCAGGTCGGGATAATCGCTGTTATAGTGCAGCCCCCGGCTTTCCTTGCGTTCGAGCGCCGAGCGGACGATCAGGTCGGCGACCTCGATCAGGTTGCGCAGCTCGACCAGATCGGGAGTGACGCGGAAATTGCCGTAATATTCCTCGACCTCGCTGCGCAGCAGTTCGATGCGATGCCGCGCCCGCTCCAGCCGCTTGGTGGTGCGCACGATGCCGACATAGTCCCACATGAAGCGGCGGATCTCGCGCCAATTGTGCTGGACGACGACCTCCTCGTCCGAATCGGTGACGCGGCTTTCGTCCCAGGGCAGGATGGCGGGCGGCGGGCCGAGCTCGTCCCAATGTTCGATAATGTCCTTCGCCGCCGCATCGCCGAAGACGAAGCATTCGAGCAGGCTGTTGGACGCGAGCCGGTTCGCGCCATGCAGCCCCGACTGGCTGACCTCGCCCGCGGCATAGAGCCCCGGCAGGTCGGTGCGGCCGTTGAGATCGATCAGCACGCCGCCGCAGGTATAATGCTGCGCGGGCACCACAGGGATCGGATCGCGGGTGATGTCGATGCCGAGGCCCAGCAGCTTGTCGTAGATCGTCGGGAAATGGCCCTTCACGAATTCGGGCGGCTGATGGCTGATGTCCAGGTGCACATAGTCGAGCCCCAGCCGCTTGATCTCATGGTCGATCGCGCGCGCGACGACATCGCGCGGGGCGAGTTCGAGCCGCTCGTCGAAATCGCCCATGAAGCGATAGCCGGTTTCGGGGATCAGCAGGTGCCCGCCCTCGCCGCGCACCGCCTCGGTGATCAGGAAGTTCTTGACGTCGAGATTGTAGAGGCAGGTCGGGTGGAACTGCATGAACTCCATGTTCGAGACGCGCGCGCCCGCGCGCCAGGCCATCGCAATGCCGTCGCCGGTGGCACCCCTGGGCGCGGTCGAGAACAGATAGGTGCGCCCCGCCCCGCCGCTCGCCAGCAGCGTCGCGCGCGCGGTCAGCGCCTCGACATGGCCGGTCGCGCGGTTGAGCGCATAGGCCCCCCAGATCCGCTTGTCGCCCGCAGGCGAGACGCGGTGCCGGTCGGCGATCAGGTCGATCGCGACCATGTCGGGCAGCAATGTGATGTTCGGGTTGGCGAGCGCCGCGCGTTCGAGCGCCTGCTGTACCGCCCAGCCGGTGGCATCGTCGACATGCACGATGCGCCTATGGCTGTGCCCGCCCTCACGCGTGAGGTGCAGGTCGTCGGCATGGTCGCCGCTGCCGCCGTTGCGGTTGAACGGTACGCCGAGATCGACCAGATGCTGGATCGCTGCCGGAGCGTTCTCGACCACGAACTCGACCGTCTCGCGCCGGTTGAGCCCGGCACCCGCGACCATCGTGTCCTCGATATGGCTTTCGAACGTGTCGCCTTCCTCGAGCACCGCCGCGATGCCACCCTGTGCCCAGGCGGTCGATCCGCCCGAAATGTCACCCTTGGCGAGCACCAGCACCCGGCAGTGCCGCGCAAGGCTGAGCGCCGCGGTGAGCCCCGCCGCGCCCGATCCGATGATCAGGACATCATGCTGCCTGCCCCCCGCCATGGCCTAGGCCGCCGCCTTGGTGAGGTTGAGGAACACGTCTTCCAGGTCCGGCTCGCGGGTCGAGACATCGACAATATCGTATCCGGCGGCGCGCACGCGGGTCATCACCTGGCCGGCATTGAGCCGGTCCTTGCTATAGCCGATTTCGATCACCCGGTCGGTGAGCTTGCTGACCTTGTCGAAATCAGGATCGGAGGGCAGCGCGACCACATCCTGGTCGAGCGTCAGCACGATCAGCTTCTCGCGCGCCATGCCGACCAGCTCGGCCGTCGGCTTGTTTGCAATCAATTTGCCATGGTTGATGATCGCGATGCGATCGCACAATTCCTCGGCTTCCTCGAGATAGTGCGTGGTCAGCACGATAGTGACCCCGGCGCGGTTGAGTTCGCGCACATAATCCCAGAGCTGCTGGCGCAGATCGATATCGACGCCCGCCGTCGGCTCGTCGAGCACCAGGATCGGCGGTGAGTGCACCATGGCTTTGGCCACGAGCAGCCGCCGCTTCATCCCGCCGGAGAGCGTGCGGGCATAGGCATTGGCCTTGTCCTCCAGCCGCACCGCGCGCAGCAGCTCGGCGGTGCGCCGCTGATGCTTGGGCACGCCGAACAATCCGGCCTGCAGCTCGAGCGCCTCGGCGGGGGTGAAGAAGGGATCGAACACGATTTCCTGCGGCACGATGCCGATCGAGGCCTTGGCGTTGCGCGGATCGGCATCGATGTCGAAGCCCCAGATGCGCGCCGACCCGGAGGTCTTGCGCACCATGCCCGACAGGATGTTGATCAGTGTCGATTTGCCCGCGCCATTGGGGCCGAGCAGGCCGAAAATCTGTCCGCGCGGGACATCGAAGCTGACGCCGTCGAGCGCCAGCTTGTCGGGGGCCTTGCCTGCACCCGCATAGAGCTTGCGCAGATTGTCGATCGATATGGCAGCTTCCGTCACGAAAAGCGGATTAGCCGCACGGGCAACCGAGCGCAAAGGGAAAGGTGCACCTGCCCGTGATGTGTGCAGGTGCAGCACAAATGCTGCCTAAATTTTACGCACCACTTCGCATGTGCACAAATTTTGAGCGCGCCAGCCTGCCGCGCGGTTAGCGATTCATTAGGAATCGCCCGATTCCAGCATTTGGCACGTGGCTTGCGTAGCTTTGCTGCGGTGACGGGGCCAACCCCGCAATAAAATAACCAATGGGGGCGTAATGAAATTCATCATTGCCATTATCAAACCCTTCCGGCTCGACGAGGTGCGCGAAGCCCTTACCAGCCTGGGCGTCGCGGGCATGACCGTGACCGAAGTCAAGGGCTTCGGCCGCCAGAAGGGCCAGACCGAAATTTATCGCGGTGCCGAATATACCACCAACATGGTCCCCAAGCTGAAGCTGGAGATCGCGGTCAGCGACGATATCGCGCCGCAGGTGGTCGAAACCATTCAGGCAGCCGCCAACACGGATTCCATCGGTGACGGCAAGATCTTCGTTTTCGACCTGGCGGCAGCGACGCGCATCCGCACCGGCGAGACCGGCGACACGGCACTGTAAGGGGAAAGGGGAATGATGAAACCTTTGCACAAGATTGGCGCTGTGGTCGGAACGACAGCGCTTAGCGTATTCACCGCAGCCCAGGCCTGGGCTGCGACCGCCGCCCCGGCTGCAGAAGTGGTCGAAGAGGCCGTCACCGCCGTGGCCGAAGGCCCGATCAAGGCCCCGACCGCCGAGCAGATGGCGGGCATGGTCGACAAGGGCGACACCACCTGGATGCTCGTTTCGGCGGTGCTGGTGCTGATGATGTCGATCCCCGGCCTCGCGCTGTTCTATGGCGGCCTGGTGCGCACCAAGAACATGCTTTCGGTGCTGATGCAGGTGCTGACCATCGTGTCGGTCGCCGCGCTCGTCTGGGTCAGCTGGGGCTACAGCCTCGCCTTCACCAGCGGATCGCCCTATATCGGCGGCCTGTCCAAGGCGTTCCTGGCGGGCGTCGACGGCACCACCTTTGCCGCGACCTTCTCGAACAACGTCTATATTCCCGAGCTGGCCTTCGTGGTGTTCCAGATGACCTTCGCATGCATCACGCCGGCGCTGATCGTCGGGGCCTTTGCCGAGCGCGTGAAGTTCACCCCGCTGATCATCTTCACGGTGCTGTGGCTGACGCTCGCCTATTTCCCGGTCGCGCACATGGTGTGGTACTGGGCTGGACCGGACTTCCTGCCTGACGCGCCGACCGACACCGGTCTGCTCTGGGGCATGGGTGCGCTCGACTTCGCCGGTGGCACCGTGGTGCACATCAATGCCGGTATCGCAGGGCTCGTCGGCTGCCTCGTGATCGGCAAGCGCCTGGGCTACCGCACCGAGAACATGCCGCCGCATTCGCTGGTGATGACCATGATCGGTGCCTCGCTGCTGTGGGTGGGCTGGTTCGGCTTCAACGCCGGCTCCAATCTGGAAGCCAATGGCGTCACCGCCGTCGCCTTCATCAACACCTTCGTCGCCACTGCCGCCGCCACCGTCGCCTGGGCCGTGATCGAACAGATCGTCCACAAAAAGCCCTCGTTGCTGGGCGCTGCCACCGGTGCGGTTGCAGGCCTCGTCGCCATCACCCCGGCTTCGGGTCTGGCCGCGCCGATGACCTCGATCCTGCTCGGCTTCGCGGCTTCGATCGTCTGCTTCTTCTTCGTCACCACGGTGAAGAACAAGCTCGGCTATGACGACTCGCTCGATGTGTTCGGCGTGCACTGTGTCGGCGGCATCATCGGCGCGATCGGCACCGGCATCGTCGCCGACCCGGCGCTCGGTGGCCAGGGCTTCTTCGACTACACCGTCTTCCCGGCAGGCGTGGGCGAATATGACATGGCCGCACAGGTCATCACCCAGATCAAGGCGGTGGGCATCACCATCCTCTGGTCGGGCCTGGTCTCCGCCGTGCTCTTCTACGCACTCAAGTTCACCATCGGTCTGCGTCCCTCCGAAGAGGTCGAGCAGGCCGGGCTCGACATCTCCGAACATGGAGAGCGCGCCTATAACTACTGATTTCACGAGTTTGGTCTGCGGCGGGAACAGCTAGCACCCGGCGCAGACCTCCAGAGGTTCCTCCTGCGAACTGACAACTCAAGGCCGGGATGGCAACATCCCGGCCGTTTTTTTGCGTTCGTCGCCAAGGCCTTGCCGCTGGCTCGCGGCGCCTTATCGGTTTCAGATCGAAACCCTATTGACAAAGCTGTCAGCAAGGTGAGACCTTCCGTCCGACAGACCGCGAGAACGCGGCACCTGCGGGGACTTCGCAAGCCCCGGTCCCGGACGACATTGCACCGGACCCTGTCGGGCCGGGTTGCATCGAAGGAGAGAGCCATGGCCACCGTTTTGAAAGAACCCGGCGCCGCGCTGAATTACGACATGAGCGATGCCAGCTGGTATGTCGAAGACCGCTGGCAGGAGCCGTTCCGCCAGATGCGCGAGCTCGATCCGATCCACTGGACCGAAAACGGCATGTTCGGCAATTTCTGGAACGTCACCAGCCACAAGGCGATCCAGCATGTCGAGGCCCTGCCCGAGATCTTCTCCTCGTCCTACGAACATGGCGGCATCACGCTGGCCGACCGGATCGATGACGGCACCGAGCTGGTGATGCCGATGTTCATCGCGATGGACCGGCCCAAGCATACCGGCCAGCGCCGAACCGTCGCGCCCGCCTTCACCCCGACCGAGATGAAGCGCATGTCGGACGACATCCGCCGCCGCACCGCCGAGATTCTCGACGGCCTGCCCTGGGACCAGCCGTTCGACTGGGTCGACAAGGTCTCGATCGAGCTGACCACGCAGATGCTCGCGATCCTGTTCGACTTTCCCTGGGAGGACCGCCGCAAGCTCACCGAATGGTCCGACTGGGCGGGCGATATCGAGCTCGTCCATAGTGAGGAGCTGCGCCAGGAGCGGCTCAAGCACCTTTACGAGATGGGCGCCTATTTCAAGAACCTGTGGGATGCCAAGATCAACGCCGAGCCCACGCCCGACCTCATCTCGATGATGATCCATTCGGACGCGATGAGCGAGATGGACGAGTTCGAGTTCATGGGGAACCTCATCCTGCTGATCGTCGGCGGTAACGACACGACGCGCAATTCGATGTCGGGGCTGGTCTATGGCCTGCAGCAATTCCCCGACCAGCGCGAGAAGCTCGAGCAGAATCCCGAACTGATCCCCAATGCGGTGCAGGAAATCATCCGCTGGCAGACCCCGCTCGCGCATATGCGCCGCACCGCGCTCGAGGATTACGACCTGTTCGGCAAGACCATCAAGAAGGGCGACAAGCTCGCCTTGTGGTACATTTCGGGCAATCGCGACGAGAGCGTGTTCGAGGATGCCGACAAGATCATCGTCGATCGCGAGAATGCGCGGCGACACCTCGCGTTCGGCTATGGCATTCACCGCTGCGTCGGCGCGCGCCTTGCCGAGCTGCAAATCGCCATCCTGCTCGAGGAAATGGCCAAGCGCCGGATGCGGGTGAACGTGCTCGAGGAGCCGGTGCGCGTGCGCGCATGCTTCGTGCACGGCTATCGCTCGATGCAGGTGTCCTTAAGCAAATATTGAAGCCGCGTTGGCGGCGCGCGCGTAACTATGGCATCCTGACCGGCGTAACGGGCCGGACGATGACACG
>NZ_LSIS01000325.1:0-7732 GCF_001556365.1 Blastomonas sp. CCH1-A6
CGGCAACGAGGCGCAGAAGGCGAAATATCTGCCGCTGATCGCCAGCGGCGCGATCATCACCTCGTTCGCGCTGACCGAGCCCGATGTCGGATCGGACAGCGGATCGGTGAAGACCCGCGCCGAGCTGGACGGCGATGCCTATGTGCTCAACGGCTCGAAGCGCTACATCACCAATGCCGACAAGGCCGATCTGTTCACGGTGATGGCGCGCACCGGCGGTCCCGGCCCCAAGGGCGTGACCGCCTTTCTGGTGCCGCGCGATCTGCCCGGCCTGTCCGTCGGCAAGCCTGAGCGCAAGATGGGCCAGCAGGGCGCGCATGTCTGCGACGTCAATTTCGACAACGTTCGCGTGCCGGTCGAGAACCGGCTGGGCGCGGAAGGTGACGGCTTCAAGGTCGCGATGCGCGTGCTCGATCGCGGGCGGCTGCACATTTCGGCGGTCTGTGTCGGCGCGGCCGAGCGGCTGATTGCCGACAGCATTGCTTATGCCAAGAACCGCCAGCAGTTCGGCAAGCCGATCGCCGAATTCCAGCTGATCCAGGCGATGATCGCCGACTCGGTGGCCGAGTGCAAGGCGGCCAAGGCGTTGGTGCTGCAGACCGCCAGGGCCAAGGACCGCGGCGAGCGGATCACCGAGGACTGCGCCTGCGCCAAGCTGATCGCATCCGAAATGGTCGGCCGCGTCGCCGACCGCGCGGTCCAGATCTTCGGCGGTGCTGGTTATATCGCTGACTATGGCATCGAACGCTTCTACCGCGATGTCCGCCTGTTCCGCATCTACGAGGGGACCAGCGAGATCCAGCGCACCATCATAGCAAGGGAAGCCTTGCGTTCGGAGGGATGAACATGAGCATTGAAAACCTGTTTTCGGTCAAGGGCAAGGTCGCCCTGGTCACCGGTGGATCGCGCGGCATCGGCAAGATGATCGCGCAGGGGCTGATCGCCGCGGGCGCCAAGGTCTATATCTCGGCGCGCAAGGCCGCCGCCTGTGATGCGACCGCCGAGGAACTGGGGCCGAACTGCATCTCACTGCCCTGCGACGTATCGAGCGTCGAAGGCGCACGCCAGCTCGCCGCGCAGCTGGCCGAGCATGAAAGCCGGCTCGACATCCTCGTCAACAATGCGGGCGCCGCCTGGGGTGCGGAGTTCGAGGATTTCCCGGAAGTGGGCTGGGACAAGGTGATGGACCTCAACGTCAAGTCGCCCTTCTTCCTCACCCAGGCGCTGCATGGCCTGCTGAAAGCGGGCGCGACCGCCGAAACCCCGGCCAAGGTGATCAATATCTCGTCGGTCGACGGGATGCGGGTCAATCCGTGGGAGACGTACAGCTATCAGGCAAGCAAGGCGGCGCTGATCCAGCTGACCAAGCGCATGGCTGTCCGCCTGCTGCGCGACCATATCTATGTCACCGGCATCGGCCCGGGCGCATTCCCCTCGGACATGAACAAGGCCGCGCGCGACTATGGCGACAAGGTGGCCAGCGGCATCCCCAACAAGCGCGTCGGCGACTGGCAGGATATTTCGGGCGCGGTGATCTTCCTTGCCAGCCGCGCGGGCGACTATGTGATCGGCACCACCATCCCGGTCGATGGCGGCATCGTCAATGCCTCGGTGCCGCAGGGCGGCTACGACCCCGAAGGCCATTGATCGATCCGTTCGGACGTAAAATCGCGGCGCGCGCACTGGTTGCGCGCGCCGCTTTCATGCACACTGCCTGGAAATATTCATGGGGAGATGTGTGATGGCCTTGCGCAACCTGGCGATGGCAATCGGCCTGGGCATCGCAATGGTTGCAACCGGTCCGATCGCCGAGGCGCAATCCCGCAAATCCTCGCCCTCGCTTGGCGGGTCGATGAGGGGCCTGCTCGGCAATGCGTCGGACAGCGCGCTCGATCAGCTCGGACAGCCCGGTGCCTTCTATGCCGACGAGGCCGTGCGCATTCTGTTGCCTGGTCCATTGCAGAAGGCGACCAAGCTGCTGCGGCTCACCGACCGGGCGGGGATCACCAACAACCTGGTCAAGTCCTTGAACGATGCCGCAGGCCTCGCCGCGCAGGAGGCCAAGCCGGTCTTCCGTTCGGCCATCGATTCGATTACGCTCGCCGACGGCGTCGGCATCGTCGCGGGTGGCGATACCGCAGGCACGCAATATCTCCGGCGCACCTCGGGCGAAGTGCTGCGCCAGAAGATGCGCCTGCTGGTGAGCAACGCGCTGGGCCGTACCGGCGCCTTCAAGCAACTGGATAGCCTGGGGACCAGCGGAACCGGCGGCGTGCTCGGCGCGCTCGCTGGCGTGGACCTCAGCCGCGATGGGTTGATCGACAGCGTCACCGATCAGGCGATGTCGGGGATCTTCACCTATATCGGTCGCGAAGAGTCCAACTTCCGGAAGAACCCGCTCAAGTCCGGCAAGAAGCTGCTCGACCGAGTGATGTGAGCGGCATCAGGGCGCAGGCGTGTTCATCAGGTCGCGGACATAATCGATCAGCCCGGTCTGGCGCGCGCGGCGCATACGTTCCGAATTGAGAATCTGTCGGACTTTCTCGAAGCAGTTTTCGACATTGTCGTTGATGACGACGAAATCATAGCCATCCCAGTGACTGATCTCGTCCTGTGCACGTGCCATGCGCCCGGCGATCACCTCTTCGCTGTCGGTATTACGGCTGCGCAGCCGCCGGTGCAGCTCTTCCAGCGAGGGTGGAAGGATGAACACGCGCACGACATCGCCCTCGGCGCGCTGGTACAACTGCTGCGTGCCCTGCCAGTCGATGTCGAAGAGGAAATCCTGCCCCTCGCGCAGCCCCTGCTTCACCTGGGCCTTGGGCGTTCCATAATAATGGCCGAAGACCTTGGCCCATTCGAGCAACGCGTTGTCCTCGACCAGCCGGTGGAACTCGGCCTCGTCGATGAAATGATAGTCCTTGCCGTCAATCTCGCCGGGGCGAGGCGGGCGCGTGGTCACCGACACGGACAATGCGATATGCTTGTCCTGTTCGAGCAGCATCCTCGCGATGGTCGATTTGCCCGCACCCGAGGGCGAAGACAGGATGAACAGCAGCCCACGACGGGCAAGCGGCGCTTGGATGACGGTGTTGATCATGGCGGCTCATGGCCAAAGCCGCCGCCAAAGGTCAACCAGTTTGTGCGTTACAATTGGCGCGTCAAGGCTTGGGCGGCTTGGCCTTCTGCTTGCGCTGGTCATAGACCGCCTTGGCAAGCAGCGCACCGCCGACAAGAAGCGCGCCCGGCACCGAGCGCGTGGCGACGCGCGCCGCAATCGCTCCCATGAGTGTGCCGCCAAAAACGGTCGCCGCGACCTGATTGCGCGCCTTGGCTCCGATCATGTTGCGCAGCATCTCGTCATTGGCCGCCGTCGTGATCAGGCGACTCGCACCGTTCCAGGCACCGACGGTCCAATGCGGGCGGGCAGCGGGCGGCGCGGCGGTGACGCCGGTCCCGTCGACCGGTGCCGGTGTGTTGACCACCGGCGTCGTGCTGGCGGGCGTTGCGGGGGCGGACGGGCTGTCGTTCACGGGGTTGGTCATGGCACATCCATAGCTGATTTGGGCTCCGACCTCAAACGCCTGCCGCCGCAGGAGCGTTCCCACAACCAGTCACCGACCGATCATGTCCTGCGGGCGGACATGCGCATCGAACGTGGCTTCATCGACCAGCCCCAGCGCCAGCCCCGCCTGCTTGAGCGTCAGCCCGTGTTCGTGCGCGTGCTTGGCGATCTTGGCGGCATGGTCATAGCCGATGACCGGCGCAAGCGCGGTGACGAGCATCAGCGAGCGATCGACCAATTCGGCAATCCGTGTTTCGTTAGCCTTCATCCCGTCGACGCAGCGCTCGGCAAATCCTTCCATGCCCGTTGCGAGAAGATCGACCGAGCGCAGCACGTTGGCGCCGATCAACGGCTTGAACACGTTGAGCTCCATATGCCCCTGCAGCCCGCCGATAGTAATCGCCTGATGATTGCCCATCACCTGCGCTGCGACCATGGTCAGCATCTCGCACTGGGTGGGGTTGACCTTGCCCGGCATGATCGAGCTGCCCGGCTCGTTGGCGGGAAGCTCGAGCTCGCCCAGGCCCGAGCGCGGGCCCGAACCGAGCAGGCGGATGTCGTTCGCAATCTTGGTCAGCGCCACCGCCAGCGTGTTGAGTGTGCCCGAAAGGTGCACCAGCGGGTCGTTGCTGGCGAGCGCCTCGAAACTGTTCTCCGCCGGATGGAACGGATGGCCGGTGATGTCAGCCATCGCTTCGCACATCTCCTGCGCGAAGCCTCTCGGCGCGTTGAGACCGGTACCAACCGCCGTGCCGCCGATGGCGAGGCGATAGGTACCCGCCACCACCGCCGGTTCGATCCGGCGCCCGCAGCGATAGAGCTGGTTAGCATAGCCGGAAAATTCCTGGCCCAGCGTCAGCGGTGTGGCGTCCTGCAGATGCGTGCGACCGATCTTGACGATAGAATCCCAGGCTGCAGCTTTTTCCGCGAGCGCCGAGGTCAGCCGGTCGAGGGCAGGGCGCAGCTGCGTCTGCACAGCGAGGCTCGCCGCGATATGAATCGCCGTGGGGAAGGCGTCGTTCGACGACTGGCTCTTGTTGACATGATCGTTGGGATGGACCGGGGTCTTGCCGCCGCGTTGGCCGGTCAGCAGCTCGTTCGCCCGGCCCGCGATCACCTCGTTGACGTTCATGTTGCTCTGCGTGCCGCTGCCCGTCTGCCAGATAGTGAGCGGGAACTGGTCGTCGAGCGCGCCGGAGACCACCTCCGCCGCCGCGTTCTCGATCGCATCGGCGAGCTCTGCGGGCAAGCCATGGTTGCGGTTCACGCGCGCCGCTGCCTGCTTGACCACCGCGAGGCCGTGCACGATGCCGATCGGCATGCGCTCGTGCGGCGCGAACTGGAAATTCTCGAGGCTGCGTTGCGTCTGCGCGCCCCAATAGCAGCTCGCCGGTACCGCGATCTCGCCGAGCGAATCGCTTTCGATGCGGGTATCGATGTCTGTCAAAGGCCCAATCCGTGAAAGGCGGCCCTCAAGCCGCTATTTGCGCTTGCCGAAATCCACACTGACGACGTTGGATCCATCGCCATCGCCGCCGGGATGATCATTCTCCGCCGCTTCGTGCGGCTCGGGCGGAGGCGTATCGCCCGAGACCTGGAACTGCAGGCCGAAATCGACCGCCGGGTCGACAAATGCGGTGATCGCACTGAACGGGATGAACAGGTGCGCAGGCACGCGGTTGAAGCTCAGCCCTACCGAGAAGCCGGTCTTCTCGACCTTCAGATCCCAGAATTTCTGCTGCAGGACGATCGTCATCTCGTCCGGAAAGCGCTCGACGAGGTGGCGTGGAATGTCCACGCCGGGCGAGCGGGTCTTGAAGGTGATGTAGAAATGATGGCTGCCGGGCAGACCATTCGATTCGACTTCACCCAGAACGCGGCCGACGACCGCGCGCAGGGCTTCCTGGACGATCTCGTCATAGGGAATCAGGCTGTCGGGCGCATCGTCACTCATGCCCATTTTGTTGGACCGACATTCGATCAGGGTCAAGGCGCTAATGGCTCGCACGACAGGGCGCTGCAACAAGTGGCAAAAATGTTGCGCGTCTCCGCAAGCTGATTATAGGGCGCAGCATGCGCACCGCCCGGATAGAACGCAAGACCCACGAAACCGACATTTTCGTCGAGTTGAACCTCGATGGGACAGGCCAGTTCGACGTGTCGACCGGCATCGGTTTTCTCGATCACATGGTCGAGCAGTTTTCGCGCCATTCGCTGATCGACCTGACCTGCCGGATCAAGGGCGACCTGCATGTCGACCAGCACCACACGACCGAGGATTGCGCGCTCGCGATCGGCCAGGCGCTGACCCAGGCGCTGGGCGACAAGGGCGGCATCGTGCGCTATGGTCATGCCTATTCGCCGATGGACGAAACCTTGAGCCGCGTCGCCGTCGACATCTCGGGCCGCCCGTATTTCGTCTGGAAGGCCGCGTTCACCCAAGCACGGCTGGGCGAGATGGACACCGAGCTGTTCGAGCACTGGTTCCATTCGATCGCGCAGACCGCAGGCCTGACGCTGCATATCGAGCTGCTCTACGGCGCCAACAACCACCATATCTGCGAGAGCATTTACAAGGGTTTTGCCCGCGCGATGCGCGCCGCAGTGGAGATCGACCCGCGCAAGCAGGGCGCCGTGCCTTCGACAAAGGGCATATTGGGTGGCTGATCGCGTCGCGCTGATCGATTATGGCGCGGGCAATCTGCACAGTGTGCACAATGCGCTGAAGGCCGCTGGGGCAGGCAATGTCGCGGTGACCGACGATCCGGCGACCGTGCGCGCGGCCGACCGCATCGTCCTGCCCGGCGTCGGTGCCTTTGCCGCGTGCATGAACGGGCTGTCCGCCATCCCCGGCATGATCGATGCGCTCGAAGACCGGGTGCAGGGCGACAAGGTGCCGTTCCTCGGCATCTGCGTCGGCATGCAGCTGCTCGCCGAGCGCGGGCTGGAGCATGGCACGCATGCAGGGCTCGGCTGGATTGCGGGCGAGGTGCGCGCGATGGACGCGACGCCAGCGATCAAGGTGCCGCACATGGGCTGGAACGACGTAAGGCCTTCCGATCGCGCGCCGCTGATCGTGCCGGGTGAGGCCTATTTCCTGCACAGCTATCATTTCGCCGCCGCCAATGCCGCCGATGTCGCTGCCGTTACCGATCATGGCGGCGCGGTGACCGCCGCCGTCGCGCGCGGCAACATCCTGGGCGTGCAGTTTCATCCGGAAAAGAGCCAGGCCTATGGCCTCGATCTGCTCCGCCGCTTTCTCGACTGGACCGTTTCATGAGCATCATCGTCTTTCCCGCGATCGACCTGAAGGGCGGCCAGGTCGTGCGCCTGGCCGAAGGCGACATGGACCGCGCGACGGTCTATGGCGACGATCCCGCAGCCCAGGCGCAGCTCTTTGCCGAAGCCGGTGCCCAGCATCTGCACGTCGTCGATCTCGACGGGGCCTTTGCCGGCGAGGCGGTGAACCGCAGTGCGGTGGAATCGATCATCAAGAGCTTTCCCGGCTATCTCCAGCTCGGCGGCGGCATTCGCACGCGCGCAGCAGTGGAAGGGTGGTTCGATCTGGGCGTCGCCCGCGTCGTCATCGGCACGGCGGCGCTGACCGATCCCGAATTCGTGCGCGACATGGCCAAGGCCTATGAGGGCGGCATCGTCGTTGCGGTCGATGCGCGCGATGGCATGGTCGCGACCCACGGCTGGGCCGATGTCTCGGACGTGCCGGTGGCCGACATGGCGCGCCGGTTCGAGGACGCGGGCGTTGCCAGCCTGCTGTTCACCGATGTCGGCCGCGACGGGCTGCTCAAGGGCTGCAATATTTACGCCACCGTTGCGCTCGCGCGCACCACCGAGATTCCGGTCATCGCCAGCGGCGGGGTGAAGGGGCTCGACGATATCCATCTGCTCAGCCTGCATGCCGAAGACGGCATCGAAGGTGTCATCACGGGCCGCGCTCTCTATGACGGGCGGCTCGATCTCGCCACCGCGATCGCCATGGCCTCGCGCGGATGAGCGTCCGGGTTCGCGTCATCCCCTGTCTCGACGTCGCCAATGGCCGCGTGGTCAAGGGCGTGAACTTCGTCGACCTGCGCGATGCGGGCGATCCGGTCGAACAGGCGCGCGCTTATGACGCCGCCGGTGCCGACGAACTGTGCTTTCTCGACATTT
>NZ_LSIS01000326.1:0-267 GCF_001556365.1 Blastomonas sp. CCH1-A6
GCGCCACGCCGGCCGAGCTGGTCGCCACCACGGCGCGGCTCAACAACGCGCTCCGCCGGCTCGGTTCAGGCTGGGCGATCTTCGTCGAGGCGCAGCGCACGCCCGCGCTCGACTACCCGGAATCAGAGTTTCCCGATCCGGTCTCGGCGCTCGTGGACATGGAGCGGTGCGAACAGTTCCGCGAGGAAGGCGCGCATTTCGAGAGCGCCTACTATCTCACCCTGCTGTGGATGCCGCCGGCCGAGGAAGCGGCGCGCGCGGAAGGGT
>NZ_LSIS01000327.1:0-255 GCF_001556365.1 Blastomonas sp. CCH1-A6
AGGGCCGTGACCGAACGGCCCGCATCGTCATGACCTCCGGGCTGCTTGCAGAATTCAGCGGCGACACCGTGGCAGACAGTATGATGGCCCAGGCCCGGTTGATGGCCGCTCTGCGCCATTGCACCTTCGCCCCGGATTCGCCCGAGCGAGACTTTGCAAGCATGGATGTCGATGGCATCAAGGTGCTGATGAAAGTCGATTTGTATGATCCGGGGCTTGTCAAGTTCGCATTGAACGGTTCCTTCTGTTGACGCG
>NZ_LSIS01000328.1:0-15201 GCF_001556365.1 Blastomonas sp. CCH1-A6
CCCCGCCGGCCATACTGCGCTGGTCGCAGGAGCGGCGGGTCGAGCGCCACTACATCGTGCCGGGCAAGCCGATGCAGAACAGCTTCGTCGATAGCATCAACGGCCGCCTGCGGGACGAATGCCTGAACGAGACCCTGTTCACCTCGCTGGCCCACGCTCGGTACATGCTGGCCGCTTGGCGGCACGATTACAACACCATCAGGCCACACTCGAAACTAGGCGGGAAGACGCCCGCCGAGATCGCCGACAAACATGCCTGGGGGCATGCCCCCAGACACGTTTGCCATCCCATCAAACAATCATCATGAAGGAGCGAGACTCTACCTCTGACTGAAAACAATCAGGGGAGCACGTCACTGGTATTACGCCGCATGGTCGGCTGGTCGATGAGCGATGCGATCACGGCGCGACTGGTCAGCGATGCACTGGCCATGGCTATCTGGCGAATTGAGTGAGCGTGCGGTACCCAACGCTTAGGCTCCTCCTTTGGCGCGATGAGGCAGTAACGGACAGGCCTGCCGCAAGCCTTCTCGGCGGGTTTTCATCCCGAGCCCTCGCGCGTACTCAGTACCGCCTCTGGCGTTCGGTCCGCAATGACATGCAGCATTGCTCGCGACGTCTGGGGCGGGGCCGGTGTCAAGTCGGCCGCCGGCGCGACCGGCTCGCAGGGCAGAGCCAAGCGGTACCTGAGGGCACTCACGGGCCTTTGGCCCACAATCCCGGCGAAACAGTTTGCTAATATTAAAAAGACAGTTTAATCGCTAATGAGAACCACTATTAGATATGTCGGAGACCTACGTTGCCTGGTTTTATAAATGTTGGGCCTATGGCTGCAATCGCTGTGACGATCTCGTCTCCGGTGCTCGCCCAAAATGTCGCTGTCGACAATGTCGCCGACAGTAAGACACCGCAAATCATTGTGATCGGAAACGCTGAGAGCCTGCTAGAAATCGCGGGTTCAGGTTCGATTGTCACGCGCGAGGATCTAGATCGGAGCCGCGTCCTGACGGTAAACGATGCGTTGCGCCAAGTGGCCGGTGTCTTTCCGCGTGACGAGGAGGGGACGGGGGCGCGGCCCAACATCGGGATCAGGGGATTGAACCCGACGCGGTCTACCAAGGTTCTGTTGCTCGAAGACGGGATCCCACTGGCTTTCGCACCATATGGCGACAACGCCAGTTATTATCATCCGCCGCTGAGCCGGTTTGATCGCATCGAAGTATTGAAGGGCGCTTCGCAGGTGCGGTTCGGTCCGCAGACCATTGGCGGTGTTATCAACTACATCACACCGCGAGCCCCGGAGACGGTTGAGGGCAAGCTGTCGTTGCAGGGTGGCAACCGAAACGGACTCGCCGCAGACGCGCAGATCGGTGGGCCGGTAATGGGCGGACGCGCCTTCCTCACCGCTGATCATCGTCAGGCTGCGGGGAGCAGGGACAATCAGTTGCTCCGGTTCACCGACCTGTTCGCCAAGGGCGAATGGGATTTGTCGTCAGATCAGCAGCTAGTTTTGAAGGCAAGCTGGTTCCGTGAGCGGTCGGACATCACCTATTCAGGGGTCACGCGTGCAGAATTCGCGGCTGCGCCACGCGGCAACCCGTTCCCGCGCGGCAGCGACACATTTTCTGCCGATCGCTATGGCCTTTCGGCGGCCCATGGCTGGATACTCGCCAATGGTATCAGCCTGCGGACGGTGGCTTATTGGCAACGGTTTGACCGCGACTGGTGGCGACAGTCCTCGAACTCCACCCAGCGCCCCTCCGATGCTTCGGATCCGCTATGTGGCGGCATGGCCAACCTGTTGACCGTGTGCGGCAACGAGGGAAGGCTTCGAAACTACGATACCTGGGGTGTCGAAACGCGAATCACGCTGGGGCATCGCGACGGGTTGGGGCTTGGCTTTGGCGGACAAACCGAAATCGGCATCCGGTACCATGACGAACGACAGCGCCGTCGCCAGGTCAACGGCGACGCGGCCGCATCCCGGGTGGCTGGGAGTAGCGTCAATGGCGGCCTGCGCGAAAATCAGCTTCGCAATGCGTCGGCATGGTCGGGATTCGTGCAGTCCACATTTGAGTTCGGGAGGCTTGCGATCATCCCGGGCGCGAGGGTTGAAGCAATCGATTTTCGTCGCCGCAACCTGCCAGTCGACGTTCTGATCGGTGGTAGGCCGTCGGGTGGGCTGACGGCCGAGACCGCCGGCACAAGCAAATTACAAAAAATCATCCCGGGGATCGGGGCGACATTCGATCTTGCCGATGGCATCATTGCTTACGGCGGCGTCCATCGCGGTTTCGCGCCACCGCGGGTGGAAGATGTCATCACAAGCGCCGGTGGTTCTGTCGATCTCGATGCAGAGTTGAGCTGGAACTGGGAACTAGGCATGCGCGGGACGCTGGTTCGTGGACTGTACGCGGACGCAACCTTCTTCGTGATGGACTTTGAAAATCAGATTGTGCCTCAATCTGTCGCCGGGGGAACCGGGGCCACGTTGACGTCGGCAGGCCGCACGTTGCATCGCGGTGGCGAGTTCTCGTTAAAAGCGTCGAGTTCGGATGCGGGACTGACCAGCGAGACTGATTTCTTTGCTCGTATGGCTGCGACCTGGGTGCCGACAGCGCGCTATGCATCGACCCGTATCGCCACGGCACCGTGCCTTGACGGCGGGGCGGTGGGAACGATGGTGGCGACAGGCAGCGGACCTGTGGCGTGTGGGATCGCCCGTAACGTGGAGGGCAACCGGCTTCCCTATAGTCCTCGAGTCCTGTTGAGCGCAGCGGTCGGCATTGCCCGTCAGGGCTTTACAGGCCAGATCGAGGTCGTTGGCCAATCTGCAATGTTCGCCGATGACGTTAATCTGCTGCCCGTGACGCCCGACGGCCAGCGCGGACGCATACCCGGCTGGACCACGGCAAACCTCGCGCTCAGCTATGGCCCTCCTAAGGGCAAGTGGGAGATTTTTGCAAGCGCGTACAACGTTTTCGACCGATTGACAATCGTCGATCGTTCGCGCGGCATTTTGCCGGGCGTTCCGCGCACGGTGCGTCTTGGCGTGTCGCTTCGCATGTGAGCACGAGAATAGGACGCGGGTGAGCACACGCAGCGTTACCATTGCACGTCTCTCGTGCGAACGCTCGTTCGCCAGAGGTAAAAACGGGTCAATTTGAAACCTCCTGTTGAGCCAAGGTTTTCAGCGGGTTGGAGGGCATCAAAGTCTGCGTGTGAATGGTCGTTGACGCTATGGGTGAAATTCATCTCGACGAAATTCAAAGGTAAACTCGCCCGCGATCATGCTCGTGGTCTGATCCCCACATTTTCCTTCAGATTTGAGTAAAATCCGGCCCTCAGGAACGAGTCGACAGGATGAAACGCAGCATGTTCAGCGAAGAGCAGCTCATCCTGATATTGAAGGAGCAGGCGGCTGGTGTGCCAACAGCGGATGTCTGCCGGCGGCTCAGGGTCAGCAGCGCGACCCGCTACAAGTGGAACGCCAAGGTCGGAGGCTTGGAGGTATCTAAGGCCAAGCGCCTGCAGCAGTTAGAAGACGAGATCGCCAAGCTGAAGAAGCTACTGGTGGAGGCAATGCTGGATAACGCGATGCTTAAGGAGATCACCGTAAAAAAGGTAGTCCCATTTGCCAGGCGAGAAGCAGTGGCTCACCTCGAACAGGTATTCGAGGTGAGCCAGCGGCGGGCGAGTAATGTGCTGGGCGTGGACCGGACGATGGTTCGGTATCGCAGCCGGCGAGGCGATGATGGGGCGATCCGGGAACGGATGCGTGGCCTTGCGGCGGAGCGTCGCCGGTTTGGCTATCGCCGCCTGCATTGGCTGCTGGGACGCGAGGGCAGCATGATCAACCACAAGAAGTTTCGCCCATTGTATCGGGAGGAACGTTGGGGCTCAGACCACGAGCTATCATTGAATTGCGCGCCGTACACAGCAGCATAACCCCGACCAGACCCAGTTCTACCGCCAGCAATCCGCCATACGTTGTGAAGAATAACGTCGAGCCAGCGCCAGACGAAAATTATTTCGGCGATGACAAGGACCGTCACGGCCACCAGCCCGACCAGCGCGATATTGACCCTCGCGAAGCAATGCATGCAATAAAGCAGCAACGCTGAGTCATCGTGCTCTGGTTGCGGTGCTCGGTGTAGTGAGCGCAAGAAAGCCAGCCATCTTCAAATCCTGACCTTCAGCGTGACATAGGCCGAGGGTGGCTGATTAGGCTCGACGACCGAACAGCCGAGATGTTCGAGTTTTATGGACCCCGCCCGGGCGGCGTGCCGAGGCTTCCGCCATAGAGCGTCGCAGTTGGTCCCTTGTAAGGTCAGGATCGCCCCCGAGAAAGGGAGCCCGGAGTTCGACTACATCGTGGTGGCGATCGGCGCCGAGCTGAACTATCTGTACAAAGAGACGATGGGCCCAAGGGCGCGGCTAAATTTCGCAACGACGACCACCAATGAGCAGCGGCTGAGTGCCCCACCACAGTCGCGACATTGTCGGCTAGCGCGCCAATAAGCGAACGGATCAGCCCCGATCCCCAGCGCCTCCGCGCAGTGCGTCAAGCACCCGACAGTCTTCGACGCTCGTCCGGCCGCAATCTTCAAGTGCGTCGACCAGAACCGTCTCGAGCACCTTTAGATCGGTAATCTTGCCGCGCACTTCGGTCAGGTGCGATATCGCGATTTTGTGGACTTCGGCGCAGGAAGCGTCCTGCCGACGTTCGGAAAGCATTAAAAGGTTGCGAATGGAATCCAGGGAGAAGCCGAGCTCGCGCCCCTTTCGAATGAACGCCAGTCGGTCAAGATGCGCATGTCCGTAGACGCGGTGCCCGCCGGCCGTTCGTGCTGGCTCAGGCAACATGCCGATGCCCTCATAATAACGGATCGTCACGACACGGCAGCCAGTCTGGCGCCCGAGTTCGCCGATGGAAAAACTGTCGCGCATATTCCTCTTGAACCTATAGCCACTGTAGATCCTATAGAGGATTTTAGCTTGCTGCCAATCAGATTGGAACGCCGATGAAGGAATGCTGCCCTGGTGTCGCTGATCACCAAAGCCAGCCCACTCCGGACACGGCTGGGGAGCCGGCGCCAATCGCCCCTTCTTCGTTCGCTCTCTCGCTAGGCGCACAAGGCGATTGCTGCTCCGGCAGTGGAGCACGTCCTGAAGTCGAGCGGCCGGTAACAAAATCCGCAGTTGATGCCTCCAGACATGCCGCGGGAGACGATTGCTGCTCCGCCAAGGAGCAGGAGATCGCCGCGCTTGGAGCGCATGCCGACGTGAAGCGGATCCTGCAGATCGTGCTTGCGATCAACCTCGCCATGTTCTTCGCCGAATTTACCGCCGGCATTCTTGCCCGATCTACCGCTCTGATCGCGCTTGTCGCCAATCTGACCTGCCTCGCGCTTCTCTACCGCTTCCGAAATCGCGACGTGAACATGTCGAGCACGTTCGAATGTTCGCGCAACGATGTCATCGCGAACGCCGGGGTGCTCGTAGCGGCGACCGGCGTCTATGCGTTCCGCGCCAGCTGGCCGGACATCGTCGTCGGAAGCATCATCGCCTTGCTCTTCTTCCGTTCGGCGATCCGCGTGCTTGGCGAGGCTTGGCCGCAATTCAGGTCGGGACGCCCGCAAACCGCGGTGCCCTTGGACTGATCGGAGCGCATTGTGACTTCTGGTCATCGCGCGGATCGAAACGCCTGGCTGATGCTCGCGGCCGCCTGGGTCGGCGCACTGCTCGCAAGCCTGGGCGCGTTGTTCGTCGGGGAGGTGATGGGTCAGGAACCTTGCGTGCTTTGCTGGTTTCAGCGCGCCTTCATGTTTCCGCTGGCGATCGTGCTGGCGGTCGCGGTTCATGTTTCGGACATGCGGGTGTGGCGTTATGCGCTTCCACTAGCGGGTCTCGGATGGGCCATCGCGCTGTATCATAGCCTGCTTTATCTGGGACTGATCGCGGAACCGGTCCGGCCATGTGGCGCCGGTCCCTCGTGCTCGAGCGCCCATATGGTCATTTTCGGGGCTGTGCCTCTCCCTCTCGTCTCGCTCGGTGCTTTCACCGCCGTCGCTGTCCTCCTTATCCTCTCTCGCAGGAGCGCTAACTTATGAACAGGAAGGTTCTGGTCCCGATGACTCTCACCCTTGGCGCAGCGGCCTTCGTGGCTGGCATCTTTCTCTTCGATGGCTCCGTCGGGAACGTCGGGGCCTCGAATGTGGTTGCGGGGAATGCCACCGCGCCCGGTGCTTCCGCCGCAACCTCGGGCCTGAAGGCTCAGGGCCTGCCGAGCGAAACGCTCGTGCGCGACCATTCCCCTGTGATTGGCCCCCGCAACGCGCCGGTTACGATCGTCGAGTTCTTCGATCCGTCCTGCGAAGCCTGTCGCGCCTTCTACCCCGAAGTGAAGCAGATCATGGCACGCTATCCGAACGAGGTGCGGTTGGTCGTGCGCTACGCACCGAACCACCCGGGGTCTGAAGAGGCTGTGCGCATTCTCGAAGCGGCGCGCCCGCAGAACATGTATGTTCCGGTGCTTGAGGCCGTGCTCGCCCAGCAGCCGCAATGGCACGATGGCAACATGGAGAGCGCGTGGTCAGCCGCAGCTGCGGCCGGGCTGAACGTCGAGCGCGCCAGGGCCGCGCTGAACGCCCCTGCGGTGACGGCGAACATGCAGCAGGATATCGCGGACGGCCAAGCCCTCGGCGTCAAGGGAACGCCTACCTACTTCGTCAACGGCACGCCATTGATCGAGTTCGGGCTGCCGCAGCTTGAGGCGCTGATCCGCGCTGAAGTGGAAGCCCGCCGCCGATGATCGCGATCACCTGCGCCGTGTTCAACGGGTTCGGGCGATGAGCCGCCGAATGACATTGGGCATTGCGGCCCTCGCGCTTGTTCTTGTCCTAGCCGCGGCGGCGGCTCTGACGATTGGCTGTAGTCCGATGGGGCCCCTGCCGGTCCCAATTGGCGCTCTTGAAAGAGAGGTGGTCGGCGGGCCATTCAGGTTGACCGATCAGGAAGGGCGGGTGGTAACTAGCGACAGCTTCCGAGGCCGCTACCGGCTCAAGTATTTAGGCTTCACCTTCTGCCCGACATCTGCCCCACCGATGTCCAGAAGATGAGCAAGGCTCTGCGGCTGTTCGAGCAGCGCGATCCAGCGCGCGCGGCACGCATCCAGCCGATCATGGTGACCATCGATCCGGAGCGTGACACGCCCGAGGTTTTGAAGCAGTTCGTAGGTAACTTCCATCCGCGGCTAATCGGTCTCACCGGCCTGCCCGCTGCGATTGCTGATACGCTCCGGCGCTTCGCGGCCTATGCCAGCCGCCAACAATTGGGCGGAGCCAGCGGCTACCTCATGGACCACAGCGCGTTGATATACCTGATGGGTCCAAAGGGCGATCCGATCACCTTTTTCGCCCGCGATGCAACGCCCGATCAGATCGCATCGGAGCTCGACACTTATGTCAGATGAGGCAAGGCGCTGGTCTCTGAATTGCAAATGCGCGCCAAGTGGAGATGCACGGGCATGTCGGCGCATCGCAGCGCTGTGTCACCTCGTCGAACCAAGCCCTTGAACCTATAGCTACTATAGACCCTATCTGTCTCGGCAGACACCGACCGAGGGCGCAGATCGATACAGGAGAAGAATAATGAGTTTGAAGCTTGGCGACATCGCTCCGGATTTCGAGGCGGACACCACAGAGGGTTCGCTTCATTTCCATGACTGGCTCGGCGAAAGTTGGGCGGTGCTTTTCTCGCACCCGAAGGATTTCACGCCAGTCTGCACGACCGAGTTGGGCGAGTTTGCCCGCCTGAAGCCCGAGTTCGACAAACGGGGCACGAAGCTGATCGGCCTCAGCGTCGACAAGGTCGGCGATCACCAGGGCTGGATGCAGGACATCAAGGATGTCAGCGGCCAGGACGTGAATTTCCCGATGATTGGGGATCATGACCTCAAGGTTTCGAAGCTCTACAACATGCTGCCGGCTGAGGAGACCGAGACCGAGGGCCGCACCGCCGCCACCAATGCCACCGTGCGCACGGTCTATATCATCGGCCCGGACAGGAAGATCAAAGCCATGCTCATTTATCCGATGAGTTCAGGTCGTAACCTAGCAGAAATCCTGCGGCTGCTCGACTCCATCCAGCTGACGGCGAAACACCCGGTCGCGACGCCGGTGAACTGGAATCCTGGTGGGGAGTGCATCATCGCCCCCTCGCTCGACGATGAGCAGGCGAAGGACAAATTCCCCGGAGGTTGGAAGACGGTGAAACCGTACCTGCGCACGATCCCGCAGCCGGCGGATTGAAGGCCACCATGGTCGATGAGCAGGTCAAGGCGAAAGCCAGAGATGGAGTGGCACAGATGCTGAAGACACTGATGAAATTGACGGTCGGACCTGCTCTCCTGTTGGCCCCCGGAACGGTTTCCGCTGCGGATAGGCCCCCCGGCGTCATGTACAAAAACCCCGGATGTGAATGCTGCGACGGACATGCCGAGGCGCTTCGGCGGGCAGGCATTAACCTCCGCGTGGTGGAGAGCGAGAAGCTCGCTAGCCTGAAGGAGCGCGCTGGCGTTCCTGCCGAGCTTCAAGGTTGCCATACACGCAGCTCTTTGCAGTAGAGTGATGACTGTGCACCAAGTGATCGAACCCGGACCCGGTGAGGATCTGCGCTATCTCCAACGGCGAGCGGAGGAGGAACTGGAAATGGCGCAGCGGTCGATCGTGCCAGAAGCAACGGCCGCCCATTACCAGCTCGCCGAGGCTTATCTCGATCGGATCGAGGCCAGGGAAGTTGCCGCGGCAAGGGGACAAAGCGCAGCCGAGCCGGCCGACCCGGAGCCCCTCCCTCCCGCGACGCTTCGAGCCGGAGCAGCCGGCCCTCCTCGCACGGAACAGGCCGGACGATGATCTTCCGACAGCTGTTCGAACCGGAGTCATCGACGTATACCTATCTGGTCGCCTGCGGCGATACGAAACGGGCCGTGCTCATCGATCCCGTACTTGAAACGGTCGAACGGGATCTCGCGGTACTGGCGGAATTAGGCCTGGAGCTCGAATTCACTCTCGAGACGCACATCCACGCCGACCATGTCACCGGCGCGTGCCGGTTGCGAAGCCTGACCGGCTGCAAAGTCGCCTATCCGGAAACAGATGGCCTTTCCTGCGCCGACATCCTCGTCAATGAGGTCAACCCGCTCCATGTCGGAGCTCTCATTCTGCAGCCGCTGTTCACGCCGGGACATACCGACGCCCATCATTCCTATCTTCTTGAGCATCCCGGCGCGCTGCAGGTTTTCACTGGCGATGCGTTGTTGATCGACGGTTGCGGACGCACGGACTTTCAGAATGGCGACGCCCCGGCGCTCTACGGCTCGGTTCACGAAAAGTTGTTCTCGCTCCCGAAAGAAACGCTCGTTTATCCGGCGCACGATTACGAGCATCGCTTTGTCAGCACCGTCGCTCAGGAACGCGAGCGCAATCCCAGGCTCGGCGGCGGAAGGACGCTAGACGAGTTCGTCGAGATCATGACCAACCTCAATCTCCCCTATCCTAAGCGTATTGACGTTGCCGTGCCTGCCAATCTTATTTGCGGCGCCTGCCCAGGGGAAGAGCGGGCGATCCCTGTCAATCCGCCGGGGCCGTCGCGCCAGGGTTGACCCAATATCATTTACCGCAGTGGGGCGGCCCGGAAAGGATGACATCGTTGACCATGTCCGAGCAGTGCGACGTTCTGATCGTGGGCGGGGGACCTGCTGGCCTCACCGCAGCCATTTACCTCTCCCGCTATCATCGCCGCGTGATCGTGATCGATGCAGGCCACAGCCGTACAAAGTGGATCCCGCTCTTGCACAACCATGCCGGATTTCCGGAGGGGATCAACGGCGAGGATCTACTAGGCCGGATGCGGGAGCAGGCCGAGCGTTTCGGCGGGACTATTGTCACGGGTCTCATCGAAGAGCTAGAAAGCGAGATATACGCCTTCGAGGCACGCGGTGTGGGTATCACTTTTACCGCTCGCGCTGTCCTTCTGGCGACAGGCGTGGAACACCGACGTCCGGCGCAGGATACGGCAACGCATCGCGACGCCCTCAACCGAGGATTGCTACACTACTGCCGCGTATGTGATGGCTACGAGGTAACCGGGCCGGCGATCGGCGCTGACCGCCACGGCGTTGCGGAAGCGCTGCTCGCTGTGATGGAATAATCCTGACACGGATGCTGCTGAGGATCGTGGCCGATTTAACGAGCGCACATTCAAAGAGGGAGACGAAAGGTAGTTGTCTTGAATGTGTGGGATCGCTAAGGACAAGCGTCATGAGCCGCCTGTTTCCCTTTGTTATCGGCGTGCTGTTTGCATCGCTTTTGGGGTTGACTTCGGCTTTCCATGTAAGTCCCGAAAGCGGGAATATGAGCCTTGTCGCCGCGTCCAGCTTAGCGCTGTCGATGGCGAGCGTGAGCAAGCCTGCGAGCGACGAGTTACCCGGAGACGCTACCGGTCGGCTCCCACATGCGCATATTGAATGCCACGGCGATCACCTGATCTTGCCTTTCAAGGCGATAATCTCGCAATTGAAGCTAGAGCACGCTTATTCGACACTTGGGCGGCGGATCAGCGAAGGCGTGACCCCCGCCCAGACATTGAGACCCCCAAAACTGTAACCTGCGGAAACAATCGAGGCTGCGTGTACGTGGAGCATGGTTACCTTAGCGGGTGGCTTCGCGACGCCATTGGCGCTTAATCTCGATTGTCGCGGCGAACCGCTGTCGATTTGCGAAAATCGGCAACCAGCTTCGCTCGCTGTCACCTAGTTCTACTTACAGTTATGGAGACCCTTGTGTCCTCTTCGAGATACTCTCTTGCATCGTTGCGCACGGATATGTCCGCATCCATCGTCGTTTCGCTCGTCGCGCTCCCGCTCTGTCTAGGCGTCGCCCTTGCGTCAGGAGCACCCCTATTCTCTGGCCTGATAGCAGGTATTGTCGGCGGCATTGTAGTCGGCGGCCTGTCAAGGTCTCCGCTGTCCGTCAGCGGTCCTGCCGCAGGTCTTACGGTGATTGTACTCGACACGATTAATTCGCTACCTAGCTATCAAGTTTTCTTGTCGGTAGTTGTTTTGGCGGGTTTGATACAGCTTGCGCTCTCTGCAGCCCGCGCAGGTATTTTAGGTGAGTTCATTCCCTCCTCGGTGATCTCAGGTATGTTGGCATCAATCGGGCTCATTCTTGTTCTCAAACAAATTCCGTTCGCGATCGGTTACGAGGTCGAGGCTGAGGGTAGCTTTGAGTTCGCCTCGGGAAACGGGAACACGTTCACAAACCTGTTCGTGTTCCTGAGCCGCAAATTCGAGGCGGGGGCGCTGATCATCAGTCTCGCGGGACTTGCCTTCTTATTCTGGTGGGACAGCGCGAAACCCAAGCAGGGGCCGTTCAGTTTCTTGCCAGGCCCCTTGGTTGCGGTTCTGATAGGCGTCATAGGTAATGCGCTGCTCGGGGTGATCCTACCTTCCTGGAAGATTGGCACGGAGCATCTTGTTCAGGTGCCAGTCTCCAAAAGCCCGGCCGAATTTACCCAACTTTTCTCCCTTCCCGATTTTTCCGATATCGGGAGTAGCGGCGTTTGGATCGCAGCAGCTACGATTGCCATCGTCGCCAGCCTGGAGTCGATGCTCAGCATCAAGGCCATCGACGAACTCGACCCGCAACGACGCACCACTGACAAGAACCTGGAACTGATGGCCCAGGGTGGCGGCAACATCGTGTCGGGGCTGCTGGGAGGACTGCCGGTGACCTCGGTCATCGTGCGTTCCTCGGCCAACGTCGGTGCGGGCGCACAGAGCAAGGCATCGACGATGTTGCATGGGCTATGGCTGCTGTTGTCGGTCGCGCTGATCCCTATTGTGCTCAACCTCATCCCGCTAGCGGCACTCGCGGCGGTGCTGATCGCTACCGGCTACAAGCTTTGCACTCCCCAGCTTTTTTTGGACCGTTACCGACAAGGCTGGACCCAGTTCATCCCGTTCGCAGTAACCGTGATCGCGATCATGTTCACCAATCTGCTCGAAGGCGTCCTGATCGGCCTTGTGATTGGGTTCGTTTTCGTAATTGCTCGTAATTTTCGAACTGCGGTTACGTTTGCATGCGAGGGCAATGATTGTCTCATCCGCGCTCGGCGAAACCTGTATTTTATTCACAAATATGAACTCGAGAAGCAACTGAACCGCGTTCCCGAAAATTGTAGACTCTTGATTGATTTGTCTGCAACGAACTATGTTGATCTTGATAACGTCGAAATTATCAACTCCTTTATAAAAGCTTCTCAATTCAAATCGATAGATGTTGTTGTTCGCGGCGATCTTGCCGAACGGACATCTCCTTTGATTAACGCCCCCGTAGTTGGAGTGAGGTTCACATGAGAGAGTATAGGCAGCTTCTTGTCGCCAACCGGGCTTGGTCGCAAGAACTTATCGACGAGCGCGCAGACTTTTTCACGCGACAATCCGACGGCCAGAAGCCAGCGTTCTTGTGGATCGGTTGCTCGGACAGCCGGGTCAGCCCCGAACAGATGACCATGACTCCTCCGGGAGGTATGTTCATTCACCGCAACGTCGCCAACCTTGTCAATCCAAGCGATCTCAACCTGATGGCGGCCCTGCAATATGCAGTCGAAGTGCTCAAGGTTCCGCACATCATTGTGTGCGGTCATTATGGGTGTGGTGGCATCAAGGGGGCATTCGAAGGAGGAGCTACTGGTCCACTAGGGCAGTGGCTCGAACATGCGAGTAGCGTTGTGCTCAATCACAAAGACGAGCTCGCGGCCTTGGATAGTGAAGATGCGAAGCTTAACAGACTCGTCGAAATGAACGTCAGAGATCAGCTGATCAACTTGGCCAGAACCGATATAGTTGCAAGCGCATGGAAATACGGTCAACCACTTTGGTTGCATGGCTGGATTTACGACATTCGAGATGGTCATATCAAACCACTGATGGAACTGGATGCAGACTCTTCATTGGAACAGGTCGGCGTTCCAGATAGCGTTCTTTTGTCGCAACCCGGTTAAACCGCAAATAGCATCGCTTTTTATTAGTATAAATTACACTTATACAAAGCATCATTAGCAACACGAGCCTCGTGTGCGCCACCGCCTTTTCAGGACACGCGTGTGATCGAGGATTTCATCAACTAGGAGGTAACAAGCCATGCGTATTGAGAACTGTTTTATGCTCGTCGTATTTGCCGGCGGGCTAGCGGCGTGCACGCTTCCGTTCCTGCCAAAGCCTGCCGTTAGCACTCCGGTCTACGATCATGTACCGTGCCGCACCCCAGGGGCCCGGCTCGAAGAACCGGTCGATATCGGCGCGGCTTCCCGAGGAGTCGCTCGACCTGACGCCCAAGCCGGCTCGGCAAGCCCCAAAACACCGACTTGCGTGGTCGAGAGACGGCCGACGCGGTCGCAATAGTAATTGTTAGCTGTCTTAAGGGCTTATTATGTCAGAGAATAAACTCACTCTTCCGAGTGGCTGGGATCGAGAAAAGGAGGAGGAAAGCCTCACACTACGGTCAGTCGTGTTGGGCTCGTTCCTCTGTACGGGTGGCGCGTAGTGACTTGGAAGCGTCGCCATGAACGCTGAGGGTGCCACGCCAATGAGTCGCATAGCCTTACGTCGCGCCTTCTGGCGCGCCGCCAAGGCAAGCCGTGCCACGGTCATCATTGACGCCGATGATTATTTCAGGGCCGCGCGATCGGCGATGCTCAAGGCGAAACGGGTCATCGTACTTGTCGGCTGGGACTTTGATGCCCGTATCCCTTTTGCTGGAGATGGTCTTGACGAGGGCCCGCAAACCCTCGGTGCGTTCATCAGCTGGCTGGTCAAGCGCAGCCCATTGCTTGAAATCCACATTCTCCGGTGGGATACCGGGGCGCTCAAGACGCTATTGCATGGCCGCACCCTGCTTACGATCCTACGCTGGATGCGCGACCCGCAGATCCACCTCAAGCTCGACCGCCACCATCCGTTCGCCGGATCCCATCATCAGAAGATCGTGGTAATCGACGACTGCATGGCCTTTTGCGGTGGCATCGACATGACCCGCGAACGTTGGGATACAAGAGACCATCGGGACGAGGAACCGCGCCGCGTCCGACCGGACGGCACACCGCATGGGCCGTGGCATGATGCGGCGATGGCGCTCGAAGGACCGGTCGCGACCGCTCTTGGCGACGCTTGTCGAGAGCGATGGAACGCCGCCGGCGGACGCCCGATCGCGCCAGTGTCCGATGGAGCGGATTGTTGGCCTGACGGCCTCCAAGCTGATTTCACTGACGTGACCGTCGGCATCTCGCGGACGCTGCCCAAGATGGATGACCAAGAGTCCGTCCACGAGATCGAAACGCTCTATATCGCGCTTATCGCCGGTGCGCGGCGGTTCATCTATGCCGAAAGCCAGTATTTCGCCTCCCGGCGCGTCGCCGAAGCGATCGCGATGCGTCTCAACGAGGCCGATGGCCCGGAAATCGTTATCGTCAATCCGACGACCGCGAACGGTTGGCTGGAGCCGATTGCAATGGACACGGCGCGCGCCAGACTCGTGGCAGAGCTGCAGAAGCGCGACTTGTATGGGCGCTTACGGCTTTATCATCCCTTCACCGCCAATGGGGTGCCGATCTATGTTCATGGCAAGGTCACGATCATCGATGATGTAGTGCTGAGGGTGGGATCATCGAACTTCAACAACCGCTCGCTGCGCCTTGACAGCGAGTGCGACGTGACCATCGACGCGGCCAATACGCCGGAAGCGGGCGTCGAGCGGGTGATCGCGGGCATTCGTAACGGGCTTCTGGCAGAGCATCTCGGCGCTACACGCGAGGTGGTGGCACGCAAGATGGCGGAAACCGGCTCGCTGATCGCGACCATCGCTGCGCTGCAGACGCCGGGACGCTGCCTACGCGAATATGAGGTTCCCGACCTCACCGCGGCGCGAGAATGGCTGGCCGACACCGAACTGCTCGATCCGGAAGGGCCGGACGAAATGTTTGAGCCGCTTTCGCAACGTCGTGGCCTTCTCTTCCACCTGCGGCATCGGCATCGCGGTCGGTCGCGACGCAGTGCTGCCTGACCGCCTGCTTGGTCGATGAGGCGTAAGCGATGTTTTCAGGTCACGTCGATCCAAGGCATGAGGTCGCCGACGCCGT
>NZ_LSIS01000329.1:0-9328 GCF_001556365.1 Blastomonas sp. CCH1-A6
GGAAGGCTGGTGGGCGTAGGAAGGATTGAACTTCCGACCCCTGCGATGTCAACACAGTGCTCTACCACTGAGCTATACGCCCACGCTTTAGCCTTGCTGCCGGTGCTGTGCGCCGCGGCAAGGGCGGTCCATTACAAAGAGCTTGGCGCTCGTGCAAGCGGTAAATGAAGCCGCGGTCCGATTATTGCGTCAAAGGCTCTGCGCGAAGGTACCGCGCGAGAAGACACGATCGACTTCGAGCACCAGATCCTTGAGGTGGAAGGGCTTCGACAGCACCCGCGCGCTCGGCGCGGCCTGCTCGGCCTTGAGCGTGACCGCCGCGAATCCGGTGATGAACATCACCTTGGTATTGGGCGAAATGCGGCCGCAATGCTGGGCCAGTTCGATCCCGTCCATTTCGGGCATCACGATATCGGTCAGCAGCAGATCGAAATGCTCGTCCTGCAGCAGCGGCAGCGCCGCCGTGCCGCGATCGACCGATACGACCTCGTAATCGGCCTTTTCCAGCGCGCGCTGCAGATAGGTCCGCATGGCTGCATCGTCTTCCGCCAGCAAAATCCGCAACATCCCCACTGTCCTCCATGGAAGCTTTCCGGGTCTTGTATGCCCCAGGCGGTTAAGATTTTCCAGCCAGCCGCCTACCTTGTTTGCGCGATGCCCCGAAGCAGGACAGCGACTGGAGAGGAAGTAAACGCAAGCCCGCTGGGGCAGTCGCATGGTCTCTGCCTTTGACTTGGCCGAAGCTTTGGCGCATGCCGTTGCGCCATGGACGACGCGCCCAGCCAAGCCGCGATGCCATCGCGCCATTTCAGCCTGGAAGGGGTGGAAGGGGCGCGGCTGCCGGTGCTGGTCGCGGTTCCGCATGCCGGGCGCGATTATCCCGACGAAATTCTGCAGAATTCGCGCGTTGCTCCCGAAATACTGGAGCGACTCGAAGACCGGCATGCCGACATGCTGCTGCCCGATCTTGTGAAGCTCGGATGTCCTACCCTGGTCGCGCATGCCGCGCGCGCCTGGATCGACCTCAACCGCGCGCCGAGCGAGATCGATCCGCAGATGGTGGCTGATGCGCCGCGTACCGCCTTTGCCCAGCCCAGCGCCAAGGTGCGCGGCGGTCTGGGGCTGGTACCGCGCCGTCTGGCCGACCATGGGGAACTCTGGCGTCGGCCCTTTGCGCAATCGGCGATCGCCGGAAGGATCGCGCAGTTGCATGATCCTTATCACTGGACGCTTGGCCAGGCGCTGGCCAGCCTCAAGGCGCGATTCGGCTGTGCGCTGCTGATCGACCTGCACTCGATGCCGCCCCTGCGGCCGGAAGGCCCGGCCAGACCGCCGCAGATCGTGCTTGGTGACAGGTTCGGGCGGTCCGCCGACGGGGCTCTGTGCGATCTGGCGCTAAGGACCATGGCGCGGTCGGGATTCGAGGTGGCACTCAACCATCCCTATGCCGGCGGCTATGTGCTCGATCGGCACGGGCGCCCTGCAAGGGGGATCCATGCGCTGCAGGTCGAGATCGACCGCAGCCTCTATCTCGCAGCGGATCTCAAGCAGCCAGGGCCCGGTCTTGCGCGGGTCAGCGCCGCGCTGGCACATCTCGTCGGCACCCTGGCGCAAGACATGCTGCGCACCGATCGCGGTTCCGACCTCGCCATCGCCGCCGAATAACCTACTGAATTCAAGAAAAAACCGCCTCGTGACGGATCACGAGGCGGCCAAGGTTCAGGGAGGAGGTGCACTAGTGCACCTGTCGGAATGCGAAAGGGGGGGAAGCATCCCGACACCAACAATCTAGGACAATCGCTGGCCGACTTCAATGGCCGGAACGGTAAAATTTCTGCCCATGCGAATATTCTTGCTAATGCGAGCGAGTCGCAATAACCTGGGCCAGTCGCTGCGATGAAGCGCGGCGACGGCAAAGCGAAGGAGTGGTCATGGGCTTTTGGTGGCAAGACATGCTGGATCGACCGGCCGAACTGGGATCTGCAACGCTGGTCGAGGCAAGGCTGGTCGTGGCGCTCAGAATTGCAGTGTTCGCGCACAAGTCCGGCACCGACCCCGCGCCGCATGTCGCGGCAAGGCTGGGCAGCACCGCGCTGTCCAACCAGCTGTCGCTGGTTGTCGAGGCGATGGGCCAGGCCTGGCCAGAACCGTTCTGCGTTTCTCGCCCGTGCTGCGCACGGCTCTCGCCCGATGAGACAATGTTTGTCGCGATGGTGCGCAGCGCCGCGCGCGGCAATCGCGCTGCCTTTGATCGACAGACGCGCGAGATGCTCGGCGAGGATGCACGCAATCTCATCTACAACCTGATGTGGCAGATGGGCAGGATGGTCGCTGCAGACGCGTGAGGTGCCTGGTCAGCCAGTCTCGTTGACATAGCTGCGGATGAATTCGGCGATGGCATGGAAGCCGTCGCTGAATGCCGCACCGGTGCGCCACAGGGCCGCGATCGAGCGACGTGCATTCCATCCGGCAATGTCGAGCGTTGCCACGACTTCTGCCGCCTGGGTTTCGGCGGCCATATAGCGTTCCGGCAGCAGTGCCAGGCCGATGCCCGAGCCCACCATCTGGCGGATGCTGTCGAGGCTCGTGCCTTCGTAGTCGTGGAGGATGTGTGCGCCGACCTGCTCGCAGATGTCGCGCGTCTGCCGGTGGAAATGGTGGCGCCGGTCAAGCGTCAGAAAGCCTTCGCCCTTGAGTGCGTCTGCCGGAATGTCCTTCTGCCCGGCCAGCCGGTGATCGGGCGGCGCGATGACGAACATGCGTTCGCTGAACAGCGGTTCGACCACGATTCCCGTCGCATCGACCGGCATCGGACACAGCATCATGTCTAGCTCGCCGCGCATCACCTGCCGGACCTGATCGTCGGGAATGCCTTCGCGAATGTGCAGGCGAAGATCGGGCTGTTCGCGGTGCAGCCCGGCCACGATTGCGGGCATCAGATAGGGGCCCAGTGTCGGGGTCACGCCGAAGCGCAAGGTGCCGCCGATGCCCTTGCCTGCGCGCCGCGCGAGGTCGGAAAGGTCGCGTACCTGGACAAGGATGCCGCGCGCGCGCGCCGCAATGTCGCGCCCCAATGGAGTCAGCTGGACATCCTGGCCGCTGCGGTCGATCAGCGATGCACCCAGCCGCGCCTCCAGCGTGCGCAGCTGCTGGCTGAGCGTCGGCTGCGATACATGGACCGCAAAGGCCGCCCGTCCGAAATGGCGGTGGTCGTCCAGCGCGACCAGATATTGCAATTGGCGAAGACTAGGCATGTGCGACCCCCTGCTCGATAGAGAATGTCTATCGAATCATCGTCGTCCTTTCAAATGGAAACAATGATACGTTGTGCCATATACCATGCACGACAAGCAGCGGAGCAAACCCCTCCCCGAACCGCTCCAACCCAACTGCTTGAAAGATGCCGCAGCTTGAACGGACACCCCAAAGCTGCGGATAGGGTGGTGCATCGGTCCGCCGAGGTCGCAGCTTAGCCTCCGATGCGCCACCCGCCTATCTCGCCGGTTCGAGCCGGCCCTCGGGGTGCTTGCCCTCCCTCCGCAATCTGTTAGCCTCGCCCCACTCGCGCGACCGGTACAGCCGGCGTGCCATCCTTGGGAGGGGACGTCATGCGGCAATTGCAGGGCATGGACGCATCGTTCGTCGCGCTGGAGCAGCGCAACGCGCCTATGCATATCGGATCGATCCTGATCTACGATCCGTCGACAGCACCCGGTGGGTTCGTCCGGTTCAAGGATATTCTGGCCTTTTTTGAATCGCGCATGCACCTGTCGCAGACGATGCGGCAGCGGCTGGTCAAGGTCCCGCTCAATCTCGATTATCCCTATTGGATCGAGGACCCGGATTTCGATCTAGAATATCATGTGCGCCATGTCGCGCTCCCCAAGCCGGGCGACTGGCGGCAGCTGTGCATCCAGGCGGCGCGCATCTTTTCGCGCCCGCTCGATCTCACGCGCCCGCCTTGGGAGTTCTGCGTCGTCGAGGGGCTCGACAATATCGAGGGCGTGCCCAAGGGCAGCTTCGCGATGATCACCAAGGTGCACCATGCCGCGATCGACGGCATGTCGGGGATCGATCTGATGGATGCGCTGCACACACTGCGCCCCGGCGATCCGCCGCCGCCGGCCTCCAGGGCGTGGCGCCCCGATCGCGTGCCCGATCCGCTGGGGCTGTTCCTCAAGGGCTATGCGCGGGCCTGGCTCAACCCCTGGCGGCAAACCGGGGTGATCGCCAAGGCCGCGCCCGGCCTGTACCGCGCCGCCAAGGGGCTGGTGACCAGCGAGTTCAGCCTCAATCCCGCCATTTCCGCGCCGCGCACGCGCTTCAACGTGCCGGTCTCGCCCAATCGCGTGGTCGAGGGGCGCACCTTCACCTTGGCCGACGTCAAGGCGCTGCGTTCGCTCTCGCCGGGGTGCAAGATCAACGACGTGTTTCTCGCAATCATCGGGGGCGGGCTGCACCGCTATCTTTCGGCGCATGGCGAGCTGCCCGAGGCGAGCCTGACCGCGATGGCGCCGATCTCGGTGCGCGCGGAGAAGGAAAAGAACACCATGGGCAACCAGGTGTCGGCGATGATCGTGCCGCTGGGCAGCCATATCGCCGATCCGGTCGCGCGGCTCGCCTATGTCCACGAACAGACGATCCAGTCCAAGGCGATGACCGATGCGCTCGGCGCGCGGCAGATGACCGAGATGAGCAAGGTCTCGCCAGCGTTGTTCATGGCCTTGGGGGCGCAGCTCTATACCCGGCTGGGCCTCGCCAATTATGTCAAGCCGCCATTCAGCACAGTCGTCACCAACGTGCCCGGCCCGCCGGTGCCGATCTATTCCACCGGCGCGCAGATGATCAGCATGCACGGGCTGCTTTGCCTGACCGACGGGCTCGCGCTCGGCCATGTGGTGCAGAGCTATGTCGACCAGGCGACGATCGGCTTTACCGCCTGCCGCAAGGCGATGCCCGATCCCGAATGCTACTCCGAATGCCTGCAGGCCTCGTTCGACGAGCTCATGGCGGCTTTGGCATCGGGTGGGTCCGAAGCGGCCGAGAAGCTTGCGGCGAAGCGCAAGGGGAAGAGCAAGGCAGCCGCATCAGCGTGATTGCGCTGGCAATTGCGGAGCGCAGCGCCATATTGTGTGACAGATCGGAGACTTCATGACCGCTACCGCACCTGCCGCCAATCCGAGTGCCGCCAGGCCGCCACACCTTTTCTGGACCCTCAGCGAGGGGCGTGCCCTGGTCGAACTCGGCGCATTCTATGCCTTGCGCGGCCCGCTTGCGATGCTGCCGCGGGGCGATGGCCACAGCGTGCTGGTGCTTCCGGGCTTTCTCGCGAGCGACCGGTCGACCAAGCCGATGCGCGATCTGCTCAAGAGCCTGGGCTATGACGCGCATGGCTGGGACATGGGCCGCAACATCCGCATCGACAATGCGCGCGAGGCGCAGATGAACGAGCTGCTCGACCGCATCCATGCGAGCTCGGGCCGCAAGGTCTCGATCATCGGCTGGAGCCTGGGGGGCGTGTTCGCGCGCGAGATCGCCAAGAACGCGCCCGACAAGGTGCGCCAGGTGATCTCGCTCGGCAGCCCGATCTCGAACGATCGCGGCCATACCAATGCGCGCCGTCTGTTCGAACGCCTGAACGGCCCCGAGCCCGAACCGCTCCAGGCGGGCCGTTTCCGCAATCTCGACGAAGCCCCGCCGGTGCCGACCACCTCGATCCTCAGCAAGACCGATGGTATCGTCGCCTGGCGCGGATCGGTGCAGAAGCCGGGCCCGCAGACCGACAATATCAAGGTGCTCGCTAGCCATTGCGGCCTCGGCGTCAACCCGATGGTGATGTACGCGATCGCCGATCGCCTGGCCCAGGCCGAGGACGGCTGGCAACCGTTCGACCGCTCGGGGTGGCGCGGGCTTCTGTTCGGGTCGGTGAAAGCGGAGTAAGCTTCGGCTCAGAAGGGGGCAGGAATTGCGCGCCTGACGGACGCGATCTTCCCTGACGCCTTCGACAAGGTGACAATGGTGATCACCTGACCGGGGACGCCGAGCCATAGCTCGACCGGGCCGTTCTGATTGGTGATCATCCAGGGGGTAAGCGTTGCGAGTTCGCTACGCAACCTCGAGTCGGTGGTGCAGAGTGCAGATCGAGTTTCGTCCCGGCAGATTATTATAGAGGTCCGACGCAAAACCGCCGGTGATTTCAGACTGGCCAGCGCACGAAGCGCCTGATCCGGAGGTAATCTGGCATCAATCTCGACGTAGGATGCTGTGCTGCATCCTCCAGCGGGTTTCAGTGCAACCTGCTGCTGAGGATATAGCGTGCTCGCCTTCGCAGCTTCGCGGGGCTGATCCGGGCCATGGGTAAATGTTGTTATCCAGAGCTGCCGTACGCAACCGTCGGATACCTCGCTTCCCAACTCCACGAGCCTGACTTGCAACATGCCAGGCGGGTCCATGCCGCGTCTGGGCAAGGGTTTGATCGCAATTATCTGACCATGCGGACGTTCACCGATGATGCGATCGCCTGCCTCTGCCGGGGGCAGTGTAAGTGCCTCGCCCAGAGTGATGGCTTCGGGTGCGGCCAGGGCCATTGCGAGTGAAGTCATCAAAACCATCGGCGCACATCCTGCTGAGCTTCAGGCACAGCCGATTAACCCCGCACCCCGATCAACTGTTCCGCCGCCAGCCGTCCGGTTTGCGCTGCGCCGTTCATGTAACCCGTGTGCGCATCGGAGAGATGCTCGCCTGCAAACAGGATCGGGCCGGAGGACAGAGGCGCGGTGACCTTTCCATCCTCTTCCTCCACCCAGAAATGCCGCGCGAAGCGGGTGAGCTGGCCGGGCAGGAAGCGCGAATAGGCACCTTGCGCGAAAGGATCCATCGCCCAGGCGGTGCGGCGTACGCTGCGTGCGGCGAGGCCGGGCACGGCGGGTGCGATCTCGCGTTCGCAAACACGCACCATGGCTTCGGGCGAAAGATCGGCCAAGCCCGAGGTCTGGTTGCCGCCGAAAAACCAGGTGAGCACGCCCGCAGGAACCGCATCTTGCCCCGCGCTCGCGCCCCAGAATTCGCTGAACAGTCCCGGATCGCCGCCGGTGCGCGCGGCCCAGGCGGCACCGCCCGCGCCGGTGACCGGTTCCCATGGGCGCGTGGCATAGCCGGCGTTGATCTTCTCGTTGCGCCCGCAGCTGAGCTCGCGCGTCAGCGCCAGCCAGGGGGCGGGGAGCGTGTCACCGAAATCGATGCTGCGGAGCACCTGCGCGGGGGCCGTGACGATGACGCGGTCGGCGACGACCATCGCGCCATTGGCAAAGCGTAGCTCCACCGCCTTGCTCTTGCGCCGCAGCCCCAGCAGCGCATGTCCGGTCCTGATCCGGTCCATCAGCGGCGCAGCCAGCGCGCGCGGGATGGTCGAGGAGCCGCCCGCGAGGCTGTAGCGCTCGTCGCTCCCCGAAATGAGGGCGACACGGTCGGTATCGATCGCGGGCAGGTTGAAGAACAGCTCGAGCGCCGAGACCTCGTCCGGCTCCGATCCAAATTCGGTGCGGATCGTCGCCTCGATCAGCGCCCGTGCGCGCGGGCTCGCGGCGGCGCCGGCGGCATCGAGATACTGCCGCACCGACATCGTGTCGAACCGCGCGCCGTGGGTGTCGAAATCCTCGTCCACCAGCGCGGCATCCGCAGCGATGCGCGCGGCCAGTGGGCGGAATTCGGCGATCAGATCGGCTTCGGTCACCGCCTTGCCATCGACCACGAACACCTCGTGCGTCACCATCGCGCCACGGTCGATCAGGCCGATGTCGAACCGCTTTGCCAGCGCCAGGATGTCGGCATGGTTGGTGTTCACCAGATGCGCGCCATCCTCGACATAGAGTCCTGCTTCAGGAAGTCCGTTCGAGGTCAGGACCCGGCCCCCGACACGCCCGCGCGCTTCGTAGATCGTCGCATCGAAACCGGCGGCGACCAGCCGGTCGAGCGCGACCAATCCGGCGAGCCCCGCGCCGATGATCGCGATGCGGCTGCGCTGGCTGATCCTGGCTTCGGCAGGCTCGACCAGGGAAGGGGCCAGGCCCATCGCGGCAATACCAGCGAGCACCTGCCGTCTGTCCAGCCCGGGCCCTGATCCGTGGACGGTATCGGGCGCGGCCTTGGCCAGCAGTCCCCAGACAAAACCCGTTCCGCGCATATGCCGTGCCTCCCCCTGCAGACGCTACGGAAGGTGAGGGTGATCCCAACGCCGCGTAGCGTCAAGATTAATGGCAAATTGGGCAAATCGGGCTGGACATTGGCGTTGCGCACCCCAAATGACGCCCACCACAAGGGAGCGCGCATGTTTCACAGTCTCTGGGCTCAGCTGGCCCTTGCCATGTCGGCGCTCGCCGGCACCGCCGCCTTCGCCGACGCGCGGCGCATGCGGCGCACCAATTTCGACCGGGTCGGCTTCATGCCGTGGACCAGCATCTCGATGCTGGCAATTACCGGCGCAATCATCTCGGCCGCCTTCGCGCTGAAGGGCTTCTGATCAGAGACAGGCTTCCAGAAACGCCTGTTCGAAGCCGAACTGGCGGGCCTTTTCCAGCGTATAGGGGCGCAGACCCGTCGAGCGATATTCGCCGATGATCTTGCCGTCGCTGCCTTCGTCCAGATATTCGAACTTGAACAGTTCCTGGGTGACGATGACCTCGCCCTCCATGCCGATCACCTCGGTGACGTTGGTCACGCGGCGCGAACCGTCGCGCAGGCGCTTCACCTGCACGATGATGTCCACCGACTCCGCGATCTGGCGGCTGATGGCTTCCTTGGGGATCTTGATGTCGCCCATCAGGATCATGTTTTCCATACGGCCGAGAGCTTCGCGCGGGCTGTTGGCGTGGAGCGTACACATCGATCCATCGTGACCGGTGTTCATCGCGGCGAGCAGATCGAAGCACTCCGCGCCACGAATTTCGCCCAGGATGATGCGGTCGGGGCGCATACGCAGCGCGTTCTTGACGAGATCGCCGATGCTGATCGCGCCCTTGCCCTCGAGGTTCGGCGGACGCGTTTCCAGCGGCAGCCAGTGCGGCTGCTGCAGGCGGAGTTCTGCCGCGTCCTCGATGGTCAGCACGCGCTCGCCCGGATCGATCATCTTCGACAATGCGTTGAGCATCGTCGTCTTGCCCGAGCCGGTACCGCCCGAGATGACGATGTTGAAGCGGCAGGCGCCTGCGATCTTGAGCGCGGTCGCCATCTTTTCCGACATCGCGCCCCAATCCTTCAGATTGTCGAGCGTGATCGGTTTCTCGGAAAACTTACGAATCGAGATCGCAGTGCCGCGCAGCGAGAGCGGCGG
>NZ_LSIS01000330.1:0-5878 GCF_001556365.1 Blastomonas sp. CCH1-A6
GTGCAGGGCGGGTGATCCCCCTCCCCCCTGATCGGCCCCGTTTGCGGCATTCCCCGGCCCAGCGTCGCCCGCTTTCGGCAGAAGTCGATGACCCGTCATCGCCTTCGGCTCAATTAGGAAGGGAAAGCCCATGAAAATCCGTATCTACCGCCAGACCGAGCAGGACTTTGACCGGATCGAGATCGAGGGCGCGACCTTTGAAACCATCGTCAGCCGGGCAGCGGTCGAGGGGCTTCAATGCAGCGGTTACGACAGCAATCCGAGCCAGCGGCCTGAGTTGCAGGGCGCACCGAAATTCAAGGGCGTTTGCGGTCCTATGTGGGATGGCGATGCGATCCGCTACGAGTGCAGCGCCACCTATGCGGAGTTGAGCGCATGAGCGCCGCCGCCGCGATACGCACCGCGCAGGCCGACCAGCTGGGCGACCAGATCATTGCCGCAGGCTTCGCGCCAAACGGCTTTGTGCTGGACATTAACGGGGCGCTTGATGTGCCCCGCGACTTTCCCCTTTCCGCGCCGTGGAATCTGCCGTCGCGCCTGTTTCAGTTCCCCATCGAGGTCATCCGCGCAGAGCAGGACGAGCCGCGCAAGATCGGCCTTCGCCATCCTTTGCTTGCCGCCCATCCTTTCGTGCAACACGTCGAGCGTGCGCTTGGGATCGAGATCGCCCGCGATGGCGTGACGAACCGCCACGGCTACAGCAACCGCGTTCATTCGCTCTGGCATCATGCGGTGGACCTTATCAGCGCCGGGAAATGGCGCGAATTGCTCGCCACGCAGGAGTTCACCGAGCCGCGCAATATCTTCAATGCCGTTGTCTATGGCCTTCGCTATTCGGACCACGCCGACAGGAAGGCGAGCGGCCACATCAGCACCGTCGAGGCCCGCCAGATCATGCGGGAAATGGGAGCTACCGAGCCGACCGACCGCGCCGCGTTGCTTCGCAGCTTTTCCGCGCCGTCGCCCTGCCAGCAGGAACGCGGGGCCGAGCATTGGCCGATCAATCTTCACGGACCTTGCGCCGAGGATAAGGCATGGTCTTTCATCATCGGGATCGAGGATGGTTGGTTTTCCTATGACCGTTCCGGGCATCTGCAATGGTCCCCCATGGGCCGCGACCGTTACGCGGCAGGCGATAGCGCCAGCTTTACCGAGGCGAGCGGCCAGACCGCTTTCGCCTTTTGAGGGGATCGAGCATGGCCCGCCATTGCATCCGCGAACCTCGCTACGTTCCCCCGGTGCAGCGCATCGGGGAGCAACCCGACTTGTTCGGTGGACCGACCCTTAGCCACGTTGCCGAGCGCCAAGGACCGCCGAAAGGATGGCAGCGCCAATTGCAGAAATGGGGCCGCTGCACCGTCATTGCCGATCTTGAGGCAGCGCCGCCGTCTGTCATCGACCCTCCCCCGTCCCCGTCTCCGGTTTTCCTTGTCGCTTGCGTTGCTGCGAAGCTGGACCGCCCCGCCCCGGCGCGCGATCTTTACGCATCGCCATGGTTCCAGAAGGCCCGTGCCTATGTCGAACGACAGGGCGGCGCATGGTTCATCCTGTCAGCAAAGCATGGCCTGATCGCCCCGGAAACCGTCATCGCGCCCTATGACGAAACGCTAGGCGCGATGAAGGCAGGCGCGCGCCGCCTTTGGGGCGCGCGCGTGATCGAAGCAATGGCCGAGCAGATCGACGCCGCCGCGCCGCTGATCGTTCTCGCAGGCCGCAACTATCGCGATCCCCTTTGGCCGCAGATCGAACGGCGCGCATCGGTTCCGATGGAGGGGCTTGGAATCGGTCAGCAGCTCGCTTGGTTGAGCGACAACTGAGAGCGAGAATTGTCGCGGTCCATGCGCAACTTCGCACGATGCGCTTCGAGGGGGCATCTGTTTGTCGCGCCGCCCTTTCAATCTATCCAACGCCATTTGGCGTTGTGAGTTTGAGGATTATAGGCCCAGCAACGGCCCAAGCCCCCCGGTAGGGCCGCCCACTCTCGGCAAGCGCAAATGGCGTAGTTTGCGCTTGCCGGGAGACCAGTTGCCCTCTCTATATGGCAAGGTGACTGCCCTCTCACCGACAGCGCCCTTGTGGACCCAAGATCAGGCCATCGCCTATGAGGCGGCCCTTGAGGCCATCAACGACGTTATCGCCGGTTACAGTGAGCAGATCGCGCTCGAGCATGGTTGCGTAGCGCCGAACGCGGCGCGGATCGCTTGGCTCGAAATGCGGACGGATCAGGCATCGGCCACCGGCCATGCGCTCAATGTGGTGGATGATGAGAATGTCCGGCAAACGCTGCTGGAATACAGCGCGATCGTTCGGGCGCGAGACGGCGCAGGGTGAAGGTCCGCTCGATGGGCGGGCGTTAGTTTGTTAAATCCCCCCGTCAGTGTCTTCCTAGCATGAGGGCTGCACCAGGCCGCATCAAGGATCGGCGGTTCCCCCAATTTGCTGCGCAAATCGGCTCCCCCACCGCCCGCTAGCGCGGCCGCTTCGCGGTCCCTGACCCGACCCGGCGCTGCCCTCCCCTTGGCCTTGCCAATTCCGGCAACAAGGAGGTTGTTATGTCTCATCGTCTGTTCGCTCAGCTGGCTTTCGAGCGTGCGCTTGGAAATGCTGCGATCGAGGCGCTGGCGACCGCGTTGAACGATAAGGATCATTTCGACGCGGAAAGCATGTGGCCGAAAGACCCGATGTTTATCGGCAAGACGAGTGCTGACATCGAGGCGGTTGCGGCCGAGCTGGGCCAGATCATCGAGGACCGTATAAAGGACGTGCTCGACGGCCCCGGCATCCGCAACATCGAGCGCGGCGAATGCGTCTATCCGCAAGTCGTCGCGGTCGTGCTGGCGGCCAAGGCGAAGCGCGGCCAATCCGGCTGACGCCGGAGGGGCGGGCTAACCCCGCCCCCTTTCGCCCGCTGGGCGAAACCGATGATCTCGGTGCCATGCAGAGCGCGGGGCGGGGCATCGAACCCCGCCCCGCGCAATCTCTTCTCTCTGTGTGTCGTGGCATTTTGGCATGGGTGCGCGCCAGCTTTCAAGGATCGGCGGTCCCCCCAATTTGCTGCGCAAATCGGCTCCCCCACCGCCCGCTAACGCGGCCGCTTCGCGGTCCCTGACAGCCGGCGCCGGTGCCCATGCCGGGTGTCTCCCGTCACCAACGAGAAGGAGAACCGGATGCACATCAAATTGTTTAGAGCACTGAAAGCGGCTAATCTGTCCGACGACGCCGCAGCGGAAGTTGTAGAGGCTATTGAGGAGTATATCGCCGTGAAGGTTCAGGAGGCGAACAAGGGAATCGAAAGCAAGCTGACGGCACAAACTTGGGTCATCGGCAGCGTCGGTTTCGTCCTCGCAGTCATCGGCCTCGCGCCCGCTTTCATCAAACTGTTCCAGTAAGACAAAGGGAGGCTTCGGCCTCCCTTTTTTTGCCGAACCGCCTGATTGTCAGGAGACGCAAATTGACCGACTTCGCACAAGCACGGCTCGATATGTTCGAGAGCGGTTTATTCGGCCAGGGCAATGCTTTCTGGCGCTGGATCGCCACGGACGAGGCGCGGCCCTATCTGACCGCTTTCGCCGTCGATCGCGCGCCACCCAGCGGAAGCGAGTTTTTCGCGGCCGATCTTAGCGCCGAGGATCTACTTGATTCCGAACACCTGGCCGAGCTGGCCCAGAAGATCGAAGCGGCTCACGGCTACCCCAAGACAGGAGAACGACAGTGACCGCATCACTCGCCGAGCGTCGCAGTCCGCTCACCATCAAGCCCGACCCGTCCAAGGCCGCGCAGGCGTGCCGCCTGCTGATCCGCGCCTATCTTGACGGCCCCGATGGCGTCGAATGGTCGGACGTCCAAGACGCCCTGACCGTCGCCCTGCAAGCCTTTCACTTGCCGGAGACGTTCGTTGAAACCGAGGGCGGACGATGGCAGTAAGGCACAGCACTTCGCGCCGTGGCTTCCGAAACACGCAGGAGAATTCAATGCGGAACATCGCTCTAGTCCTGGCATTACTTGCCACCACTGGCCCCGTAGCAGCGCAGGATTACCTAGGCACGCATCTCGACTCGGTTCGAGACGAAACACTGCGTCGTCACCAACAGGACATGGTGACGGACAGGCCTGGCGAGAGAAGGTCCAAGGCGCCTCCGCGTACCACGCCGTCACGGCAGGTTTCGCAGGCCGAGCGGCAAGCCGCCTTCTCTAGAAACAAGGCCGAGTATCGTCGCAGGATGCTGCGGGACGGCCCCGCCGCAGCGAACCGATGGCTGGACGAGCAGGCTGGCGCAGCCCCGGCCGACGCCCGTCCGAGGGCGACAACGCGCACCGGCAAGACGAGCTGCAAGAAGGTTCGCTGGGTCAATCGCGCGACGCCGGGATTCGGTGGAGGCCCGATGACAATGAGCCGGGTCGCCGTCTGCGCGGACTAGTTTGCGAGGGACGCGATCCGCCCCGACCCGGCACGACTTAAGCGCTTAAGCGAAGCCGCCCCTCGGGGCGGCCTGGTTCGCCTATCGCGACCCCGGCGTTGCGCCGGCGTCGGGTTCCTTGTTCGCAGCTCCGGCCGGCGGCCGCGTAGCATGCTCCGCACAGCTCACCCCTTCATTCCCTGCATTACAACCAGCTCCATCATTCTGCTGCACCACCACCAGGCGTGCCGTTGAGCTGTTGTTGCCGGGGTTAGGATCCACGACCCCCGCAGGTGGAGTCACCGTGGCCGTGCTGACTAGCCGCAGCCGCCTAGCGGCCCGCAGCGGTGGCCGGGGAACCGGCCACCGCACCCGCAATCCGAGACAGGAGCCACGCCATGAGCAACGACACCGAGACGGCAGCCCGTGCCCTGGTCGAAGCCACCCGCAGCGGCAAGCTCGGCGACGCCTACCGCGTCCTGGACAAACGCCCCGTGGACGAGGTGCAGGCAATCGCCTTGCAGGCCGGATTCTCGTGCATCAGCCGCACCAACCGGCGCAGCTTCATGGTGCACATCGTCCGCCAGGTGGCGGACGCCGCCCGCAACAAGACCGACGGCTACGGCCTGCGCGACCTCGCCGCCAAGGCGGCGCGCTGACGCCCGCCGCCAAGGGCCGTGACCGGCCCCTTAGCGCCGTGCGCGCCGGGGTTATTTGCGAGTAGCTGTGCGCTGTTGCTCCGCCACGTCGCGGATCATAGCTGCCCAGCATCCCAAGATCATGCCCTCTTCATTATCGACTTCGCTTGTGGCGACCGCATAGATACCCAGCAAGTTTGCAACCTCGCTCGCCTCGACAATGCCTTGGCGCGCAAGCAGCGTGGCAAACATCGAGAGTGCTCCCCCCATTGCCCGCACCAGCGGCGCATCTTGTAGCAGTCGGTCAAATTCGCGGGGCGGGTTACTGGACATAGATTGTTCCGATCAAATTAAGCGACTGCCTTTCAGGACTTATCGCGGGAAGTGCTATCCGCTGCCAATAATTCGACAACCGATAATCCGAAAACATCGGCAAGGCTCTCCAAGGTAGCAAGCGTTGGATTACCATGTCCGCGCACCATGTATGAAATATGTGACGCCGCAACGCCCGAGCGTTCGGACAACTCCCCTTGAGTTATGCCTAGTTTCTTTAGTTCGCGAGCGATGTTGGCCCCTAGCTGGGCCATCAACGGCGATGTTCGTTTCAGGTATATGGTTGGCATCGTGTTCGCGTCCTTCTGGCTAGGCGCAGAATGTCGGCACGGGCAGCATGGCGCAATAGGGTTGCTCTAGAAGCTATTTGCGCCATGGCTTTCGCGCCTAGCGCAGATGGTATAGATTGTGCGCCATGTTCGTGCTGGAACATGGGATAATGAACATGCAGTCACCGATCGCGCTGTTTAATGCGAAGCTTGCCAAGACGGCGAACCATAGCGCAACGGC
>NZ_LSIS01000331.1:0-673 GCF_001556365.1 Blastomonas sp. CCH1-A6
GTCGGCTGCCGTGGAATTGGTCGCGTCGCTGGCTCCTGTCTCGCTTGCGGCGTCGGTGGCTGCCGCGCTGGGGGTGGCCTCTTTGTCCTTGCTGTTGCAGGCCGACAGCGCGAGGGCGCCTGCAAGCGCCAGACCGAAGCCAGTCCACGACAGTGCCTTGCGATTTAGGTAAGCCATATTCGGTCCTTTCTTTCTTGGTAATGATTAGCAATTGCCTCGCGCGAAGCGCGATCTGCGGCGCCGCGTTGCACATCTTCCCGCCTGAAAACCGACCCACAGGGGCTGGGCTTCGTCTAGCGGCGTTGCGGCAACCAGGCTGGTCAGGAACGTTTCGACTTCCGAGAGCCACTCGACATTGTCCCTCGCGGCGTCGAGCTTCGCGCGCGTGACGCCGAGCAGCGTCTCGATCCGATCGCGGTTTGCTGTCGATGCTTCGAGCAAATCGCGGGTCTGTTCGAGGCTGAAGCCCGCTTCGTGGACGTGGCGAATGCATTGCAGCCGCTCGAGGTCGTCGTCGCTGTAGACCCGGTAGCCTGCGCCATTTCTGACCACCGCAGGCAACAGGCCGATGCGTTCGTAATGGCGAACCGCATCGCGGCCCACGCCGGCGGCTGCGGCGAACTCTCCTATCTTCAATCCTGCCATGGCATCCATCCCAATGTGGCTGGCCGGG
>NZ_LSIS01000033.1:0-1511 GCF_001556365.1 Blastomonas sp. CCH1-A6
GAACTGTGCCGGATAGTCCTATCTTACGCACCCACCCCCGCTCAGCCTGAGCCTGTCGAAGGCCACGCGAGAACGGTTCCTGATAGTCCTATCTCACGCACCCCACCCCGCTCAGCCTGAGCCTGTCGAAGGCCACGCGAGAACGGTAGCGTGCGCATATGTCCTTTTACGCTTATCTCCTTCGATGCAATGACGGCAGCTATTATGCCGGACACACCGACGATCTTGAGCGCAGAATTTCCGAGCACCAGTGCGGTGCCTTGGGAGGGTACACTGCCAAGCGGCTTCCGGTAGAGCTGGTCTGGTCGGAGGATTTCGGTACGCGCGATGATGCATTCGCCATCGAGCGGCAGATCAAGGGCTGGACCCGCGCCAAGAAAGAGGCGCTGATCGCCGGGGATTGGGAATTGATTGCGAAGCTTTCGCGGTGCCGTGATCAACCCGGCACCTCTCGCGCGGGGCCTTCGACAAGCTCAGGCTGAGCGGAGGTGGGTGTGAGGGAGCATGCCCTCCCATCCCTTCAAGCCAGCGCCTTCTCCCGGACCTTGCGGATCACGTTGACGAAGGTTTCAGCCTCCTGCGCGCCGGGAACCAGATACTTGCCGTCGAAGATGATCGCTGGCACGCCGCTGATGCCCTGTTCGATCCAGTGGTCGAGATGCGCGCGGACCTCCGCCTCGTTGTCGGGATCGTTGAGCACCGCGCGGCCCTCGTCCGCATCGAGCCCCGCCTCGGCGACGATCGACAGCAGCACCTCCTCGTCGCTGACATCGCGGTTCGCCTGGAAATAGGCTGAAAACAGCGCCAGCTTGAGCCGGGTCTGCGCCGCGCTGCCATAGGTGTCGCCCGCCCAGGTAAGCAGCTGGTGCGCCTTGAACGTGTTGTAGATGCGCATGTCGGGGCCATAATGAAAGCCGAAGCCCAGCCGGTCGCCCAGATCGGTCAGCCGCTGGCGGTTGCTCGCGCTCTGCTGCGGCGTTGCGCCGTACTTGCGCGCGACATGTTCGGAAATCGCCTCGCCCTCGGGCGCCATTGCGGGGTTGAGCTCGAACGGGTGCCAGGTGATCTCCGCCTCGACCTCGTCGCCCACAAGGTCCAGCGCCTTTTCGAGCTGCTTGTAGCCGATGATGCACCAGGGACAGACCACGTCCGACACGATATCGATCTTGAGCTTGTGGGCGGTCATCAAAGGTCTCCGGGTTCTTGCAGCTGGCCTCCAGCCCCAATGTACCGCAAAGCGGCGGGGCTGTCAGCAAATGTTGACAGTCAGCGTGTCGGAACCGGGGTCTCGCCCGAATAGTCGTAGAAGCCGCGCTTCGTCTTGCGGCCCAGCCAGCCGGCCTCGACATATTTGACCAGCAGCGGCGCCGGGCGGAACTTGGGATCGCCGGTGGTGCTGTGCAGCACCTGGGTGATGCTGAGGCAGGTGTCGAGCCCGATGAAATCGGCCAGCGTCAGCGGCCCCATCGGGTGGTTGAGCCCCAGCTGCACCGCCGCGTCGATGTCCGGAA
>NZ_LSIS01000332.1:0-2433 GCF_001556365.1 Blastomonas sp. CCH1-A6
CTCTTCGTCGGCCCCGACCTGCCTGCGTTCGCCTCAAAGCGTCGCCGATCGCGTCACGCGACCCGCCAGGTCCTCTATTTCGGTCATTTTGGTTAACAATTCGTCAAGCGCCGCCGTGACCAGCTGCTGCGCGGACTGTCCGCTGACCGCGCTCGCCAATCGCAGCTTGAGATGACGGTCGGCATCGAGCCGCAGCGTGAAGGCCGCGCGGCGGGCCGAGGACTGGACCGCGGCGGCCACGACTTCCTGCATCACCGCCTGCTTGCGCTTGCGCTGGCGGACCGCAGGGACCGGCGCTGCGACCGGTTCGGGCACCGCGATCGCGGCCACGGGCTCGGGCACAGGGACCGGCGCGGGCGCGATCTCGGGCTGGAGGTCCAGCTCGGGTGCGGCGACCGGTTCGGGGGCCGCAACGGGCTCGGCGAGGCGCTCGGCAATCTCGGCCTGCTGGCGCACGACATCGGGCACGACGGGCGCCATCTCCGGCACCGGCTCGCCGGGCACTGCATCGGGGATCGCGCCGGCAAGCAGGTTGCCATAATGCGGCGCGCGCTCCTCGTGCGCGGGATCGACATCATAGCCCATGTCGTTCCAGCCCAGATCGTCCTGCAGGCCATGCACGCCGGGCGTCAGCCCTGCGGTGCCGAGCGTGCCGAGACCGTCCATGCCCTGGCGGCGCATCGCGGGGCGCGCGGCCCCCTTGCGCGCGAGCAGGCCGGACGAGAGCGATGCCATTGGTTTGGGTTCGGCCATAAAGCTCATCCTTGCCCCCGTAACTGCATCACGATCCGGCCACGCGGCGACCGAAGCCGCCCATCGGGCGGATGGCGCCAGGCGCGACGGGCGCATTGGGCACGGCAAAGACGGTGCGGCGGAAATTCTTTTCCAGCCGGTCCGAGATATAGGTCCACAAGGCGCGCACCTCTCCGGCCGACTTGCCATTGGGGTCGACCTCCATCACCGTGCGGCCATCGATCATCGAGGCGGCAAAGTCGGTGCGGTGGTGCAGCGTCGTCGGCGCGACTGTCCCATGCTGGGACAGGGCGACTGCGGCTTCGGAGGTGATCCGCGCCTTGGGCGTGGCGGCGTTGACGACGAAGATCAGCGGCTTGCCCGCGCGCTCGCACAGGTCGACCGTCGCGCCGACCGCGCGCAGATCGTGCGGGCTCGGACGGGTCGGCACCACGATCAGCTCGGCGACCGAGATCACCGACTGGATCGCCATAGTGATCGCAGGGGGGGTATCGATGACGGCGAGCTTGAACCCCTGCTGGCGCAGGATCGCAAGGTCAGCAGGAAGCCGGGCGACCGTGGTCTGCGCAAAAGCGGGATATTCGGGCTCGCGCTCGTTCCACCAGTCGGCGAGCGAGCCTTGCGGATCGATGTCGATCAGCACCACCGGGCCATCGCCAGCCAGCTGCGCCTGCACGGCCAGATGACCCGAAAGGGTCGTCTTGCCCGATCCTCCTTTTTGAGATGCCAAAGCGAGTACGCGCACTCCAAACCCCCTGTCCGGTCCATTCGGTTAAGGGGAAAATGCGCGGAGGCAGCTAATTTTGAGTTAACACGGACCTTGCCATGGCATCGGAGGGCCGGGATTTCGGGGCTCTGGAGCAGTCTTCAACCCGTCTTGATGCAGGCGTAAACGCTTTGCTAACGTGTCGGTAACTATAGCGGTTTACGCCAGCAAGGCCCGGTGCGCCCGGTTTGCAGCGGCATTTCCGCCCGATAAGGTCGGCACACGGTTTTACCATATGCGATGGAGCAAGACCCGCATGGCACGTTCGACAAAATTTTCCCGCAATTTCGCTGTCTTGGCTGCAGCAGCGGCGACTATCGCGCTGTCCAGCCCGGCGCTGGCCGATGTCAAGGCCGGGGTCGATGCCTGGGAACGCGGCGAATTCGCCAAGGCCGTCGAGGAATGGCGTGACCCTGCGGCCAAGGGCGATGCCGATGCGCAGTTCAATCTCGGCCAGGCCTACAAGCTGGGTCGCGGCGTGCCGATGGACCTCAAGCAGGCCGAAGCCTGGTACAAGAAGGCCGCCGATCGCGGTCATGTCCAGGCGGCGGACAATTACGGTCTGGTGCTGTTCCAGGACAATCGCCGCGAAGAGGCGATGCCCTATATCCGCGCCTCGGCCGACCGGGGCGAGCCGCGCGCGCAATATGTGCTGGGCACCGCGATGTTCAACGGCGACATCGCCGAGAAGGACTGGGTGCGCGCCTATGCGCTGATGACCCGTGCCTCGGCGCAGGGCCTTCCCCAGGCCTCGCGCAGCCTGGCGACGATGGACAAGTACATCCCGCTCGCCGAGCGGACCAAGGGCACGCAGCTTGCCGCGCAGCTCGAGCGCGACGCCGTGTCCGAACGCCAGAAGCTCGCGGGCGCCGCTGCTGGCCTGAAGGTCACCGATACCGCGACCGGCTTGGCGG
>NZ_LSIS01000333.1:0-332 GCF_001556365.1 Blastomonas sp. CCH1-A6
GCGCGCATGGATGCGTCCGGCATAGGCGCGGTTCACCCTCGACAACGCAGCGCGCAGGGCATCGGAATGTCGGGGCACAAGAATGAGGTGAACATGATTGGGCATCAGCACCCAGCTCCACACCGCCACGCCATGCGCCGCACAGTGCACGGCCAGCAGATCGCGATAGGCGACATAATCATCATCGCCGAAGAACACCTGCTGACGACCATTGCCCCGCTGGGTCACATGATGCGGGATCCCAGGAACCACAAAGCGAGCTAGACGAGCCATGCCAGCAGCCTTGCACTGCCGCCCCACAATGTCAATTTAGCGCACTGTCACCGTAATTC
>NZ_LSIS01000334.1:0-413 GCF_001556365.1 Blastomonas sp. CCH1-A6
CCGCCATGACGGCACCGCCTATCGCGATGCGACGCGTGCCGCGCTTGCGCAGATGGACCGCTGAGCGCCGGTCTTCGACCGACAGCACTGGACAGCGCCGCTTCGCACCCCGATAGCGGCACCATGGCCAGCACCCCCGCCCCGCTTACCGTTGCCCCGCGCGCGCCGCTGCTGGCCTTTGTCGCCTGTGCCGGCGGCATGATGTTCTTCGGCGCCATGGACAGCGCGATGAAGGCGGTGACGATCGATATCGGCGTGATCGCGGCCTTGTTCTGGCGCTGCCTGATCGGTTCGGCGCTGGCAGGCGCGTTGTTCTGGTGGAAGGGCAACCGGCGGCTGCCGCGCGGCGCGGCGCTGCGGCTGCATCTGCTGCGCGGCACGGTGGTGGCAGGCATGGCGGTGCTGTTCTTCTG
>NZ_LSIS01000335.1:0-1005 GCF_001556365.1 Blastomonas sp. CCH1-A6
AGCGCGATGGCCATGACCTGATTGATGTCGGGCGCGGGGCCGAGTGCCGCGCCGGTGAACTGGCTGAACAGCGTGGTGCCGATGCCGGTGATGACCGCGAGCACCAGCACTTTGATGCCGGTCGAGACGACATGGCCCAGCACCTTCTCGGCCATGAAGGCGGTCTTGTTGAAGAAGGCGAACGGCAGCAGGACGAAGCCGGCGAGCGTCACCAGCTTGAACTCGATCAGCGTGATGAAGACCTGCACGGCGATGATGAAGAAGGCGAGCACCACGATCACCCAGGCGAGCAGCAGCACGAGGATCAGTGCGAGGTTCGAGAACACGGCCCAAAGGCTGGAGAACTGCCCCGCCGCATCGAGCAGCGGCTTGGCCGCTTCGAGCCCCTTCGCCGCGATCGTGCCGGGCTTCATGAACTCGTTGATCGTCATGGCGCCGCCGCTGGCCTGGAGCCCGAGTCCGGCGAAGCTCTCGAACACGATGGTCGCGAGCAGCGAGAAATTGCCGATGATGAAGGCGAAGGTGCCGATGTAGAGCGTCTTCTTGACGAGGCGTTGCAACACGTCCTCATCCGCGCCCCAGGCCCAGAACAGACCGGCGAGCGTCACGTCGATGGCGATCAGCGTGGTCGAGAGGAACGCGACCTCGCCGCCGAGCAGCCCGAATCCGCTGTCGATGTAGCCGGTGAAGACACCCAGGAAATTGTCGATAACGCCGGTGTCGTTCATGGCCGGGCGCCTGCGTCCGCCGCCCTGTCGCGGCCGCGCTCTGTCGCGGGCGCGGACTCGTCCTGGCGGAAGAAGCGGCGGCGGTTGGCGGCCCAGGCCGCCTCGCAGCCGCTATCCGGCATGGTGAGCGAGGCGCAGCGGTCCAGCTCGCGGGCGAGCCTGGCCTGGCCTTCGTCCGCCGGCAGGATGAGCGGCGGCGCGGGCGCGGGCTCATCGGGCTGCACGGCGGCGACGATCGCCACCGTCATCATCAGCCCGGCCAGCGCCGCCACCCCTG
>NZ_LSIS01000336.1:0-19175 GCF_001556365.1 Blastomonas sp. CCH1-A6
GCCGTATCGCAAGAGCATGAAATCTATCGCGATAATTTTGAATCAGACTCTAAGACACGATAACAATCCCCCCACGCAAAAGTCCTCCATGGCCTTCAGGGTCACCGAGATGTTCCGTGAAGAAAGTCGCCCACCCGACATGTGATCGATCCGGCGATTGTCGGCGAATGTGTACAGCGTACAGCTCAGAATAAACTGATAGGCCTGCAAGGCATCATCGCGCGATGACTTTGGTTTGATAGATATCATCGCCTCGACATATCGGCGAGATATTTCATCAAATAGCGGTGCAACTATTTCGTCCATCCAGAGTTGCACGCCTGCTATCTGTGAGATGAGGCGACAATAATTCATCCACCCCGGCTCACCGGATTCAAAACGGCTCAAGAGGGGGCCGTAAAATGCGCGGATGAGAAGTCGAGCCGATGCTTCCGGGCGATCTGGATCGAGGTCCAGCTCCGCAAGCCTTCGCAGCCGCTCTTCGTTCAACCACGCGCTGCGGCGTTCTATGACTTCCGTGAACAGCGCTTCCTTGGTTCCAAAATGATAATTCACAGCGGCGAGCCGTGTGGACGCTGCATCCGTTATTTCTCGCACCGAAACGCCGAAATAGCCCCGGTCCGCGAACAGCGACTCGGCGGCGTCCAGGATCTGCTCGCGCAGATCCGGTCGTTCCGTTTGCGGCTTGGAGATTGCCTTTTTTGGCTTAATATCTGGTAATTTCAATCATCTTCTCCCCCAAAAGCGCCCCGAATTGACATGTGAGTGGAACGTTCGTATCACTCGATCAAGGACGCGCAGCCTACGCTGGCTTCCGTCACAAAAATAGATGGTAGGGGAACGAAACTGTGAGACCGATCCTGATCCGTAACGGCTATGTCATCACCGGCGATCCTGCGATCGGCGACGTGCCCAGTGGGGATGTTTTGATCGTGAACGGACGCATCGCTGAGATCGGTCAAAACCTTCACCATGATGAGGCAGAGGAGATCGACGCGACCGGCACGATTGTAATGCCAGGCATGGTCGATACGCATCGGCATACTTGGCAGACTCAGCTACGCGCGATTTGCGCCGACATGAGCCTCATGCAGTATATGCGCTGCATCCGCTTCAACATCTCGCCCGTCTATACGCCAGAAGATGTCTATGTGGGCAATTATATCGGCGCCCTAGAAGCTCTGAACGCCGGGATCACGACGCTCTATGACTTCTCACATACGTCGCACAGTCCGGAACATGCCGATGAGGCCATCCGCGGCCTGCGGGACGCCCGGATTGCTGGCCTCTATGCCTACGGCTTCTATCCAGCACCGGTCGACCGGCCTTATTTTACGAGCGTCGACCAACGCATCGCCGATGCGGAACGGATAAGGACGCAGCATTTTTCGTCGGACGATCAGCGGCTGGGCATGGCGGTCGCGATCACCGAGGTCGGGATGTATCCGTTCGATTCGACGCGTAAGGAGATCATGACAGGCCGCCGACTTGGCGTGCAGCAAACAATTCACACGAACTGTTTCTGGGGCTCCGCTTTTTGCAGCGGTATAGAGGAACTCGCGGCGGCCGGACTCCTTGGACCCGACCAGGTCCATGTGCATTGCAATTCCGTGACAGACAACGAACTTCGCCTGCTCGCCGATAATGGCGCCAAGGTTTCATGCACGCCCGATACGGAACTGCAGATGGGCATGGGCCACCCCTTGATCGGCCGCGCCCACGATGTCGGCATCAAGCCTACACTTGGGGCCGACGTTATCTCCTGCAACGGTGGCGACCTACTCACGCAGGCACGCCTCGGTCTTCAAGACGCGCGCGTCCTGGCCAACGATCCGGTCAATGCGCAAGGTCGGATGCCTGAGGATATCCCATTCAAGGTACGTGACGCGATCGCGTGGATGACGATCAACGGCGCGGAAGCGATGGGTCTTGATCATCGCACGGGATCGCTCACGCCGGGCAAGGATGGCGATATCGTTCTCATCGCGCCCAACGACTTCAACCTCATGCCGCTGAACGACATGGTGGGCGCGGTCGTGCTGCAGGCTAACGTTTCCAACATCGATACGGTGGTCCTGCGCGGCGAGGTCGTGAAGCGCCACGGTCGCTTGACTGGCGTCGACTTCAAGCAGTTGCTCCGCATGGCGGAGGGCTCGCGCGAGCGGATCATGGAGCAGGCCCTGCGTCGCGGTCCGCTCGTTCCGCCGCCCAACACCACGGCAATGGCAGAGATGGAGGAGACCGCGCGCCAGAACCTGGCCGCATAGCGGGGTAGGAAACCAAAGGCGCCGCATGAACCGCGTCGGCGTCCAACGAGGAGGGGATTACGAAATGGATAAGCTTTGGCCGCGCGCCGCGCGGATCGGACTTCTTTTGCCTGCGGTCGTTGGCACAAGCGCTTACGCACAGACTGAGCCGGCTTCATCGGCTGCGAGCACTCCGCAGCCGGAGGCCGTATCGACGCCCGCCGCACAGGATCAGGGCGCCGGTCTTCAGGACATCATCGTGACTGCGCAGAAGCGCAGCGAGTCGGTGCAGAAAATTCCTCTCGCGGTGACGGCCCTATCCGGCAATGACCTCGCGAAGGCGGGCATCAACAGCATCGAGGGTCTGCAGGCCGCCGTCCCCAATCTCAACCTCGGCCAGCAGCTCGGCGTCGCGAGAATCTCGCTGCGCGGCATCGGCCTCGACAACCTCAGCACCGGCGCCGAGGGAAGTATCGCTTTCCACCTCAACAGCGCGTTCATTTCGCGCGGCGCCGCAGCGCTCAGCGCATTCTACGACGTCGATCGCGTGGAAGTTCTGCGCGGGCCACAGGGCACGCTCTATGGCCGCAACGCGACCGGCGGCTCAATCAACCTCATAACGCGCCAGCCCACCGACACGTTTTCGGGTTATGGCGATGTCACGGTCGGCAACTATGGTCGTTTGGCGTTCGACGGCGCCGTCAGCGGCCCGATTGTCTCTGATAAAGTGCTCGCGCGGATCGCTTTCTCGACGGACGACCGCAACGGCTATGGCCGAAACATCACGACCGGCACTAGGATCGACGACACCAATGCCCGTTCGATCCGTGGTACGCTGAAGCTTTTACCCGCCGACGATCTCACCATCACTCTGATCGCCGACTATCATCGAGAAAATGACAACGCGAACGGCTATCATTATTTCGGACCCGCGGGCCAGACTGCCAGCGGCCAGACAATCACACCTTTCGGCATTCAGTTCGGCGGCGTCACCGCAAGCAATCCGCGCGATATCGCAAACGAAGCCGATCCGTTCAACCGGCGCACGATCTGGGGTGTCAGCAGCGAGATTGCATATCGATTCGGCGGCGTCACAGCCAAGTCGATCACGGCCTATCGCAGCACGAAATACATTACCGGATCGGACCTCGATTCCACCAGTTTTCGTCTCGCGCCGATCTTCCAGAACGAAGACGACAAACAGTTCAGCCAGGAGTTTCAGCTCTCGTCCGAATCCGACCGGTTCCGATGGCTGCTGGGGGCATTTTATTTCCACGAAAATGACGCCGGCGCGATCATCATTCCCTACAATGATATTGGCTTCGGCGGTCCCGGCGTCATCCGCCAGGGCTATTATGCCGGCGGGCGTCTCGAGACTGATGCCGGCGCCATCTTCGGGCAAGCGACCTACAATCTGACCCCGGAGATTCACCTCGTCGTCGGTGGCCGTTACAGCATCGAGCGAAAAGGCATTTCCGAACAGCTTCAGTTCGACCTCGCGCGACCCTATTCGCCCGCCAATCCCGTCGCGCCGCTCGCCCAGTGCGGAGCCGATATCCCATCGGTCCCGACCTGCCAACCGCACAAGACCTTCCGATCCTTCACGCCGAAAGTGGCGCTCGAGTATCAAATCACGCCCGACGCTTTGCTCTACGCCTCGGTTTCGCGAGGCTTCAAAAGCGGCACCTACAATGTCGGCGGCGTGCAGCCGCCCGTGAAGCCGGAGAAGGTCACGGCCTATGAAGGGGGCCTGAAATCGGAATTCCTCGATCGGCGGCTCCGCATAAATCTTGCCGGCTTTTATTATGATTACAAGGATCTCCAGGTCGGCAAGGTGGTCAACGCGTCACTCGCGCTGGAGAATGCGGCGACAGCGACGATCTACGGTGCCGAGCTCGAGTTGCGCGCGCGCCCCACGCCCGACTTAGAACTGGGTCTGACCGGCTCCTATCTCAACGCCAAGTTCGACAGTTTCATCAGTATCGATCCCGCGCGACCCGGAGGTGACGGGCGCACCGTCGACCCGGCGACCGGCGCACCGGCTTTCAACAACGCCGGCAACCGCCTGCCGCAAGCCCCCAAATGGACGGTCGACGCCATGGCACAATATACCGTGCGCTCGGACCATGGATCCTTTGCCCTTCGCGGAGAGGTCTTGTGGGTCGATAAGGTCTATTTCAGTGCCTTCAACGTTCCGCAGGTGTCGCAGCCGGCAAAGACCAAGCTCAATGCCTCGCTGATCTACACCGATCCGGGCGATCGCTGGAGCGTGACCGTCTACGGCAAGAATCTCGCCAACAAGACGTACATCTCAAACGCCTTTGTCAGCTCCAGCATCGTGGGATTTGGCGTCAACGGCTTCCTCGAGGAGCCGCGAACCTATGGCGTGACCATCGGGTATAAGTTCTAGCCGGGAATATATTCTCATGATCACGATTCCCACCGCCGAGTCCATCATCGACATTTCGATGCCCATCGAGAATGATATCGTATCGGATCCGGCGGCCTTTCGTCCACGGGTCCGATATTTCGGGCACGATGATACACGAGAACAGATGCTGGCCTTCTTCCCCGGAATGACGGCCAGCGACCTGCCCGATGGCGAGGCCTGGGCGATCGAGCATGTCGAGCTGATCACGCACAACGGCACGCATCTCGACGCACCTTACCATTTTCATTCGACGATGGATGGGGGCAAGCGGGCGATCACGATCGACGAGGTTCCGCTCCACTGGTGCTGCCAACCAGGCGTCAAGCTCGATTTCCGGCATTTCCCCGATGGCTATGTGGTGACCGCCGAGGATGTTCGGGCTGAACTCGATCGGATCGGCGTCAAGCTCAGCCCGCTGACCATCGTGGTCATCAACACGCGGGCCGGTTCGGCCTACGGCACGGATGACTATGTCAACGCGGGGTGTGGAATGGGCCGCGAAGCCACGCTTCACCTGCTTGAGCGCGGTGTCCGGGTGACAGGGACCGATGCATGGTCATGGGACGCGCCGTTCACTTACACGGCGCAGAAATATGCCGAAACCGGGAATGCCGACCTGATCTGGGAGGGGCACAAAGCGGGTCGGGAAATCGGCTATTGCCATCTGGAGAAGCTGCATAATCTCGAAGCGCTTCCATCCTCCGGATTCACCGTGATGTGTTTCCCGACCAAGATCAAAGGCGCTTCGGCAGGCTGGACCCGCGCGGTCGCCGTCCTCGACGATTGAATGGAGTCTGGCCATGAGCAACAAGGTCATCATCAGCTGCGCGGTGACGGGATCGGCGCACACGCCGACGATGTCGGACGCGCTCCCGGTCACGCCCGAGGAGATCGCCGAGCAGTCGATCGCCGCCGCCGAAGCGGGCGCGGCGATCCTGCATCTCCATGCCCGCATCCCCGAGGACGGTAGGCCGACCGGCGATCCCGAGGTCTATGCCCGCTTCCTGCCCGTGATCCGGCAGCGCACCGACGCCGTCATCAACATCACGACGGGCGGTGCGGCCACCATGCCGGTCGCCGAGCGCCTCGCCGCCTCTGCGCGTTTCAAGCCCGAGCTTTGCTCGCTCAACATGGGCTCGCTCAATTTCGCCTTCTTCCCCGCCGCGAAGCGCATCGCCGACTGGAAATACGCGTGGGAGAAGGACTATGTCACCGGCTCCGACGACTATATCTTCCGCAACACCTTCCGCGATATCGAGACGATCCTCACGACGATGGCGGAGGCGGGTACCAAATTTGAGCATGAATGCTATGACGTCGGCCATCTCTACAATCTCGCCCATTTCGTCGATCGCGGCCTGGTGAAGCCACCCTTCTTCGTCCAGATGATCTTCGGCATATTGGGCGGCATCGGTGCCGATCTCGAAAATCTTCATTATATGAAGGAAACCGCCGATCGCCTCTTCGGACGCGGCAATTACCGCTGGTCGGTGCTCGCCGCGGGTAGGCACCAGATGCCCTTTCTGACGCAGGCGGCGTTGCTCGGCGGCTATGTCCGCGTCGGGCTCGAGGACAGCCTTTTCATCGAACGCGGCGTCCTTGCGGCTTCGAATGCCCAGCAGGTCGAGAAGATCAAGCGCATCCTCGCCGAAATGGGTCACGAACCCGCGAGCCCCGCCGAAGCGAGGGAAATCCTCGGTCTCAAGGGCAGTGACCGCGTCGCCTTCTGAGCCGTGCACAGGAAGCAAGCGAATGAGGGCTTCGGTCATCGACCGATTCGGCCGTCCAGACACGGCCCTTTGGCGTGCCTGAGAATCCGTATCGCCAGATGAATTCGTACCTCATCTTCATGATCCAACAACGGCACAATGCACAGCCCGTATACGCGGATGTCGACGGGGCTGCTTTCAAGGCGCGCTGTCGCCGCTCACGGCGACAGAGATGGTGCATTCACGGTCACCCGAATAGCTGATTTCCTTTGCTACTCGGCAAGGGAAAACCGTTGGCACCGCCGATTACACCGATACACCGTTTGGAAAAGCTGGATTGGAACGCCTCGCGCGCGCGCATCCGTCCCGCTGGGCGCGCTCAGCGTGACTATTCCAATGAAGTGTATGGGGTCATTTGCTCCGCCACGAGACGTCGCCGGTGCAGGCTCAACAATCCTCAATCAATGAGTGGGAGGAATAGTTCGCCAACAAATTGAATTGGACGATGAGCCCCAAGGCGCGGCAAATGGCGCCAAATCAAAAAATGCCGTGGGGAGGACAGTCATGGTCACAGCCTTTAGGACAAATTTGCTTTGTGCCACCGCGCTATCGATCGCGTGTGCGCTTGCAGTGCCGGCACATGCCCAGGACGCTGCATCGCAGGGCGAAAAGCCCGAGGCGCAGGAAGGTGGCCTTGAGACAATCGTCGTCACGGCGCAGAAGCGCGAGCAGAACCTGCAGGACGTGCCGGCGGCGGTCTCGGCGATCGGCGGCGCCGACCTGCAATCGCGCGGCATCACCGAAACCTCCGATCTGGTCGGCGCGATTCCCAGCCTGCAGGTGACCACGCCCTATGGCCGCACCCAGCCCAATTTCGCGCTGCGCGGGATTTCGGTGGCGAACGAATTTTCGGCATCGACCGCTTCGCCGGTCGGGGTCTATGTCGACGAGGTCTATCAAAGCTTCCGCGCCAGTCATGGCCTGCAGCTGTACGATATCGACCGGGTCGAGGTGCTGCGTGGTCCGCAGGGCACGCTGTACGGCCGCAACACCACCGGCGGCGCGATCAGCTTCTTCACGCGCAAGCCCGAATTGCGCGATTCCAACGGCTATGTCACCGCCGGCTATGGCAATTACCAGACTTTCACGCTGCAGGGTGCGGCCGAAGCGACGCTGGTGCCGGACGTGCTGGGCGTCCGCATCGCCGGCACGTTTGCCGAGGGCGACGGCTGGCAACGCAACGTCCTGCCGGGCAACGAACGCGATCTGGGCACCACCGACACGATCGGCGGACGCCTCTCGATCCGCTGGCAGCCCGATCCCGATGTCGACATCAACCTGAAACTGTACGCCGCCAAGGACGATCCCTGGGGCACCGCGCCCTATGCCGGCGGCCAGCTGGCGGGACGCCAGGACGCGCTGGGCTATTCGCGGTTCGATCCGCAGCCGTTCCTGGGCGGCCGGTTGCTGGGCGAAGACGAGGTGGCGGTCGACCGGATCGGCCGCAATGTCAGCAAGACCCAGGGCGTGGCCTTTACCGTCAACTGGGATGTGACCGACGCCTTTTCGATCACGTCGATCACCGGCTTCGACACCGGCGACTATATCAACAATCCCGACGATTGCGACGGTGGCCCCGCCGATCTGTGCTCGATCGGCTTCACCTCGACCAGCAAGAATTTCAACCAGGACCTGCGCTTCAGCTACACCAATGACAGCTTCGACATTATCGGCGGCTTTTACTACGGCCGGGACAAGGTCAAGACGGTCAACTATCCGGACTTTTTCGGGGTGCTCCGTCCGCTGTTGCTGGGTGCCGGACTGCCCGGGAATTTCAACAACGCCGCGATCGGCACGCCCGATGCGATCCGCTTCCTGCCCGCCTTCGCGCTCGATCCGACGCTTCAGCCGGGCGATGCCGGGTTCTGCGCGCCGGTGGAGATCAATCCGAACGGCTTTCTCGACGCGCGCTCGCTGGTCGCGCTGCAGACCGACATCGCCATCAACAATACCGGCAATGGCGGCGCCGGCGGCGCGTTCTCGGCGGCCTGTGCCGGTGCCGGGGCACCGCCCTTCACGCCGATCCTGGGCGAACAGCGCTACGATATCGAGCGGCCGTCGATCGCCGTCTATGGCGATGTGACCTGGAAGGCGACCGACAAGCTGACCATCGCGGTCGGCGCGCGCTATACCTGGGACGAGGTCAACTATCTGAACGGCAGCACGTTCATCTACGGGCTGGACGGCGCCACGCCGGTGGTCAACCTGATCCCGTACAGCAACCCGTACAACCCGAACCTTACCCCGCTGGAACAGCGGCGCGATGCCAACCGGCTGACCGGCCGGGTCAATGTCAGCTATGATTTTGCCGACGATATCCTGGGCTATGCCCAGTACAGCCGCGGCTATCGCAGCGGCAGCTTCAACGGCCTTGCCTATCAGGGCGTCAACCAGGTCTATTACATCCAGCCGGAAAAGGTGAACGCCTATGAGCTGGGCCTCAAGACCCGGCTGTTCGACCGGCGGGTGCAGCTGAACCTGGCCGGTTTCTACTACGATTATTCGAACCATCAGGTGACCCAGGTGGTCGGCGCGACCACCTTCACCCGCAGTTCGGACGGGCGGCTGTTCGGCGGCGAGGCGGAGCTGACCTGGCAGGCAACCGGCCGGCTGCGGCTGGATGGGTCGCTGAGCTATCTCAACAGCCGCTACAAGGGCAATGTGATCGATCCGACCGATCCGTCCAGTCCGACGCTGAACGTCAACGGCAATCCCTTTCCCAATGCGCCGCGCTTCAGCTTCCGCCTGGGATCTGACTGGACGGTCCTGGATGATGGCAAGAACAAGGTCACGCTGCGCGGCGATGCGTCCTATACCGGCCGCTATTTCTTCGATCCGTTCGGCAATTACGGCCAGGATCCCTGCGATGCGCCGCCGCCGGGATCGAACATCACGCTCGCCGGCCCCGACATTTCCTGCGGCAATCCCAGCTATTGGCTGGTCAATGGCAGGCTGACCTACGAACGCGAGAATGTGTCGGTCAGCCTGTGGGCGAAGAACCTGTTCGACGAATATTATTACACCTATGGCTTGAACATCAACGTGTTCGGGCTCGATTATCTGAACCGCGGCTTCCCCCGGACCTATGGCGTCGAGGCGACAGTCAAGTTCTGATCGCTGCTGCGACGGGGGCGGCGGGCATCCTCTCCCGCCCGCTGCCCCCGATTTTTTCGACCTGACTTTCAGACCGAGGAGTATCCATGATGCGTTCCACCGGCAACGGTCCCTCATTCATCGGCACGGCGTACAGAATCGAGCGCGCTGTGATCACTGAGATCGGCGCAGCTGAAAGCACCGCCCAGGCGAGCAGCGCCGAGCGGCCAGCGCGCCTCCGGACGATTTAACGTGGATGCGTCTCGGAACAGAACTGAGCTGGAACGAATTTTCGCGACCCAACGCGAAGGGACGCGTGAGCAGGTTTCGCGCAGCTACGAAGAACGCATGGACCTGCTCGGGCGCCTTGGCCGGATATTTGAGCAGCACAGAGACGAATTGGTCGATGCCGTTGCCGCCGATTTCGGCATTCGATCCCGCTACGAGACTATCCTGCTCGACCTGATGCTTGGCATATCGGAAATTAAATTTGCGCGCCGCAATCTGAAGACGTGGCTGAGGCCGCGGCGGGTGAAGACTGACATCTTCGGCCTTCCCGGTTCATCGCGCCTGGTCCCCCAGCCCCTAGGTGTGGTGGGCGTTCTCGGCACGTGGAACTATCCGCTCGGCACCATATTCGTTGGCGCGGCCGGTGCATTGGCGGCCGGCAACCGCGTGATCGCAAAGCCGAGCGAAGTTTCCGCCAACGCCGCCGAAGCCAGCGAGCGGCTTGTGCGCCGGTATTTCGCCGAAGAGGAATTCGCGATTGTCCAGGGCGGGCCCGACATGGCACAGGCGATGACGGCCCTACCTTTCGACCATATTCTCTTCACCGGTTCACCCGCGGTTGGCCGCAAAGTCTATGAAGCGGCGGCTGCCAACCTTACACCTGTTACTCTGGAACTTGGCGGCAAATGCCCTGCCATCGTGGGCAAGGGTGCATCGCTTGCACAAGTCTGTGAAAGCTTAGTGTTCGGCAAGCTGCTCAACGCCGGCCAGACCTGCATCGCCGCTGACTATGCCTTCGTCCATGTCGATCAGATGGAAAGCTTCGTCGCCGCACTCCGCGCTCAGGTTGCCAAATGCTACCCCAACGCGGCAAGCAACCCCGATTTCACCAGTATCATCAATGACCGACAGTTCGCGCGGCTCCAAGGTTTGCTCGATGATGCCGAAGCCAAGGGCGCGACGGTGCTCAACCTCTCGGACAACGGCGATGGAACGCTTCCTGAACGGCATCGGATCGTGCCGTTGGCGGTTCTCGACGTTACCGATGACATGGCGATGATGCAGGAGGAGATTTTCGGACCGATCCTGCCGATCATGCCATATCGCTCCGAAGACGAGCTCATTCGCTACGTAAACCGGCATGAGCGCCCGCTGGCGCTCTATTATTTTGGCGACGAAAGTGAGGAACGGCGCAAGATCATTTCCGAAACGCACGCTGGCGGCGTGACTCTCAACGGCACGGTCATGCACGTCTTCCAGCGCCGGCTGCCTTTCGGTGGCATCGGACAGAGCGGCATCGGTGCCTATACCGGCGTCGCCAGTTTCGAGCGCTTCACTCATTACAAGCCGGTGTTCTCTCAGCCGAAACTCAGCCTGCTTGGTCAACTTCTGCCACCCTATTCGAGCAAGACCGAAGGACTACTCAACATCTTCGAAAAGATCCTCTGACGTGGCTGCGGCGGTTGATGCTGGCATGTTGCATGACGCCGGGTCGCCAGCATGGGTCGAATGACAAGGGAAGCAAATGGCTGACTATGTAATTATTGGAGGTGGGTCGTCGGGCGGCGTTATCGCCAGCCGGTTGTCCGAGGACCCCGATGTCACCGTTTGCCTGCTCGAGGCAGGCGGCCCAGGCACCTCGCCGCTTGTGTCCACGCCCGGCGCTTTTGCGGCGCTGATCCAAGACTATCGGATCAATACGCTCAACTGGCGGTTCAACACCGACCCTTCAAAGGCGCTCAACGACCGCCGCCTCTACAATCCGCGCGGGAAGATGCTGGGTGGATCGAGCGGTATGAACGGGATGGTCTATATCCGCGGCGACCGGTCGGATTTCGACCACTGGGCCGAACTCGGCAACGACGGCTGGGGTTACAACGATGTCCTGCCCTATTTCCGCAAGGCTGAGAATAATGAGCGCGGTGAGGATGAGTTTCACGGCTCGTCGGGACCGCTTCACGTATCCAACGGCAAGCGCGAATTCGATGTCTATGATGCTTTCATCGAGGCGGCGACTGGACTGGACCATCCAGCCAATCCGGACTTCAATGGTGCCAGCCAGGAAGGTGTCGGCATCTATCAGTTTACCGTGAAGGACGGGAAGCGCGCCAGCGTGAAGGCGTGTTACCTTGATCCGGTGATGGGCAGGCGCGGCAACCTCCGCGTCGAAGTACATGCCCGCGTCCATCGTATCAGGTTTGAGGGCAACCGCGCGGTGGCAGTCGAGTATTCCCAGGACGGGCAGTTGAAGACGATCCCGTGCGAAAAGGAAGTCATTGTCAGCGGCGGCGCCTATAATTCGCCCCAACTGTTGATGCTTTCCGGTATCGGACCGCGTGATGAGTTGGAGAAGCATGGAATCGAAGTGATTCATGATATTCCCGGTGTCGGCCAGAATCTTCACGACCATCCTGACCTGATGCTGGTCTACCAGTCGAAGAAGCGGCTCGGGATCGCACTCAATGTCGTTGGCGCGCTCAAGACCGTGCGAGACCTATTCCAGTATCTCACGCAAAGGAAAAGCTGGCTGGCATCGCCGCCCACGGCTGCAGGCGGTTTCTTGCGATCCGCGCCGGGGCAGAACCGGGCGGACTGCCAGGTCCATGTCGTGCCGCTCGCCTATCGCGACCATGCGCGCGACTACAAGCTGATGACGAAATGGGGCTATACGATCATTCTCAATATTGGGCGCCCAAAGAGCCGCGGCTGGGTTGCCTTACATGACTCAAACCCCGAATCCGATCCCAAGGTGGACCTCAATCTCTTGAGTCATCCCGACGACCTCAAGACGTTGCGCAATGCCTTCCGTGTCGTGCAGGAGATCCTGCATTCGGATCGCATGAAGGCGATGATGAAACGGCCTCTCTATCCTGACCGCTACCTTGAAACTGATGAAGAGATCGACGCCTATATCCGGGCAGAAGCCAATCATGCTTATCATCCGGTGGGAACATGCAAGATGGGCACCGACGAGATGGCGGTGGTCGACAACCGCCTGCGCGTTCACGGCCTCGCAAATATCCGCGTGGCCGATGCCTCGATCATGCCATCAGTCGTCAACGGCAACACCAATGCAACCTGCATCATGATCGGCGAGAAAGCCGCCGACATGATCCGGCACGATAATATGAGCAGCAAGAATAGCATCGCAGAATATTGAATTGGACGATTGGATCAATGCTGCAGACACAGATGCTTACGAAAAGAAGTCCGGAGAGGCCTATCGCATGTCAGTTTATTATGTGTCGACTGCGCCATTGTGGGCGAGCGCCTTAGAGGAGCGCGGCTGATGGACGTCCGTACGCAAATACGTCGCGCCGCACGTTATTTCGCCCAGCAAGAGGCTCTCGTTCACGGCCACAGGCGGTTGACTTTCTCGGAAGCCTGGTTGCGCGGCGTGAAGCTCGCAAATGCTCTTGCGGAGTGCGGCCTTCAACCGGGTGACCGGATTGCTACGCTGGAGAAGAACTCCATCGAGGCCGCCGACATCATACTGGCGGCTGCCATTGGAAACTATACGCGTGTTCCTCTCTATGCGCGCAACCGATGTGAAGCGCACGCCCATATGATCGCGAGTACCGGATCTCGGTTGGCGCTGGTCGATGAGGCATTGGCTTCGGAGTTGGCGGGGCTGGATGCCCAAGCTCCGACGCTTGAGCGGATCATTATCCGCGATCACAACTATGAGAATTGGTTGGCGACAGCCTCGGACCGGGATCCTGATCCCGTCGTCGCGCCGGAGGACTATTGTGTCATCCGCCACACCGGCGGCACGACGGGCAAACCCAAGGGCGTTGCCTATCGGCACCGTTCATGGATGACGATCTCCGCCGCATTTTTGAGCATCGGCCCCCAAGTGGCTCCAGGGGATGCCATTCTGCATGTCGGCCCGTTGTCCCATGCATCGGGCTTCCTGTTCGTGCCGGCCTGGTATTGCGGCGCCCGCAACGTGATGATGGACGGCTTCGATCCAGCGTCCTTTCTTGACACTCTCGAGCAGGAACGGATCAGCCATGCCTTTGTAGCCCCCACCATGCTCAATGCCATAGTGCATCACGACGGGGCATATGGCCGCCACTTTCCGAATTTGAAGTTTCTGCTGAGTGCTTCAGCGCCGATCTCCGAGCCGACGCTTCGCAAGTCGTGCCAGATATTCGGGAATCATGTTCTTCATTCGGGCTATGGACAGACCGAAATCCTGCCCATCGCGTCTATGGGGCCCAACGAGTGGTTCGGCGAATTTGAAGGTTCTGCCCCAATTCGGGCGGTCGGACGTCCCATGAGCGGCGCCGATATCGAAATCCGTAACGAGGACGGAAAGGTGCTGGGACCAAACGAGCCCGGCGAGATCGTCGCACGGTTCGAAAATGGCCAGATGGAGGAATTCTGGAACGATCCGGAGGAAACCGCCCGGCGCATGGAAGATGGCTGGGTCAAAACCGGCGATGTCGGCATGATCGACACAAACGGATTTTTGTATCTGCTCGATCGCAACAACGACATGATCGTGTCAGGCGGCTTCAATATCTATCCCACCGAAATCGAAAACGTAATTGCCGACCATCCCGGTGTACTCGAGGTCGCGGTCTTTGGCGTGCCCCATGAAAAATGGGGTGAAACGCCGCTTGCAATGGTGCGTGTCAAGCCCGGAGCACAAATCACGGAGACCGAGATAATAGATTTGGTGCGCCAGCGTCTGGGCTCCGCAAAAAAGCCAAGCAAGGTCGTTTTTACCGCCGAGCCACTGCCGTTGAGCAATGTCGGAAAGGTGCTTCGTTCAAAGCTTCGAGAGCCCTATTGGGCGGGCCAGGACCGGCGCATTTCGGGGGCATGACCGACGCAGCCATCCTAGCCACATCCTCTATTCCGGTGACCGCCTGCCGGCGCGCGGGAGACTGCAATGGATTATGAATACATCCTGGTTGAGCAACGCGGCCCAGCGCTTTGGGTGACCCTCAACCGGCCGGCAGCGTTGAACAGTCTGTCGTTGGCTTTGGCCGAGGAACTAGCCGCAGCGATCGAGGCAGCGGAAGCAGATGCGACGGTGCGCGCTTGCATTCTTACCGGCGCCGGACGGGCGTTTTGCGCTGGCGCGGATCTGCTCGCAATTGGCGATGGAACAGGCGGACAAACTCTCGCCGAACGCTTAAATCTGTTTCTGCCGCGGCTCGGTCAGGCTTTTAACAGGATCGAGACGTCGCGCCTTCCGATAATTGCGGCGGTCAACGGCCTTACGCTCGCCGGCGGCTTGGAACTGGTGTTGTGCTGTGATCTCGTCATTGCCGCGCACCCGGCCAGATTTGGCGACGCCCATGCAAATTACGGCCTGTTGCCCGGCGGTGGAGGGTCGGTTCGACTCCCTAGGAAGATCGGCGAAGCGCGTGCGAAACATCTGATGATGACCGGCGGGACCATCTCGGCTGCCGAGATGAAGGAAGCCGGACTCGTGACCCAACTGGTTGCTCCCGAGGATCTCATTGCGGCAGCGCAAGCGCTGGTAGAATCTCTTGCAGAAAAGAGCCGGCCAGGGCTCGCCTACATGAAGCAGCTAGTCCGCGCTGCGCAGGATAGCTCGCTCGAAGTCGGGCTGCGTCAGGAACTCGAAGCCATGGCTGCTTACGCCTTGTCCAACGACATTGTCGAAGGACTGGCGGCATTCCGGGAGAAGCGGAAGCCCGATTTTTCCGACCGGTGAGACCTGATCGGATGCGGAACACATTGGAAGAATGGATCAACGAATGACCGACATATTCGTCATGGGGGTTGGGATGACCCCGTTCGGAAAACAGTTCGACAAGAGCCTGAAAATGCTCTGCGCCGAAGCTTCGTCGCAGGCCTTTTCCGACGCAGGATGCACCGCCGGCGATGTCGAAGCCATCTTCTTCGGCAATTGCGTCCAGGGGCATATGGAGGGCCAGGACATGATCCGCGGCGAAATCGTGGCGCGAGCGATGGGCATCTCAAGCGTTCCCGTGGTGAATGTCGAAAACGCATGTGCGACGGCTTCCACGGCCTTGCACATGGCCGCCGCCTATGTTCGATCGGGGGCAGCGGATGTCGTACTCGCGCTCGGCGCGGAGAAGATGTACTCGCCCGACAAGGCGCTCATGTTCAGTGCATTCGATGGCGCTTGGGACGTGCATGAAACCGAGTCGGGCCGCGCGCAGCTGCTGGCCATGGGCAATGGCGTCGATGTTCCGGAAGGAACGACATCGAGTCAGCCTTACAGCGTTTTCATGGATGTATACGCCGCGATGGCACGCGCGCACATGAAGACCTACGGCTCGACGCAAGCGCAAATCGCGGCCGTCTCGGCGAAAAATCACATGCATTCGACGCGCAATCTGCTTGCCCAGTATCGCCTCCCATATACCGTCGAAAGTGTACTCGCTGCGCCTCCGATCGTTTACCCGTTCACACTGCCGATGTGCTCCCCGATCAGCGACGGCGCCGCCGCTGCGATCATCTGCAGCGAAGCCGGTCGGCGCAAACTGTCGGCAGCCCCGGACAGGGCGCTAAGAATCCTGGCGTCTGTGCTGCAAACCGGCGCCGCGCGCGATCCCTTTGATTATGACCACCATGTCAGCCGCCTTGCGGCGAACCGGGCCTATGCGATGGCCGGCGTGGGGCCAGAAGATATTGGCGTCGCGGAGGTGCATGACGCCACGGCGGTTGGCGAGATCATTGAAATCGAGGCGCTCGGCCTGACGCCGCCTGGCGAGGGCGGACTCGCGGCAGAGCGCGGTGAGACGGCGCTGGGTGGGCGTATTCCGGTAAACACGTCGGGCGGGCTTGAATGCAAGGGACATCCGATCGGCGCCACCGGGCTCGGCCAAATCTACGAGCTTGCGCTGCAATTGCGCGGCGAGGCGGAAGATCGACAGGTTCCGAATGCCCGGTTCGCGATCGCGCAGAACGGCGGAGGTGTCATCGGGGTGGAAGAGGCGGTGGTCGCCGTCACGATCCTGGGCCGGTAGTTGTCAGAGCGCGCCTAGGGAAACACGGGGTCACGATATGAACTTTGAGCTGTCCGATGAACAACGCATGGCGGTGGAAACCGTCCGCCGCTTTCTCGACAACAAGCTTGAGCCGGAAATCCGCCGGCATGGGGAGCGATTCATCCCCAAACCGCTCATGAAGGAATGGACTCAAGCACTGACCGGCTATGGCCATATTACCGCACCGCATCAGGAGCAATGGGGCGGGCTTGATATGGGATGGCTCACTCATCTGCTCATTTTCGAGGAGATCGCCTATTCCTCGCTCGATGTGGCCATACCCGGCTTCATCAACGCGGTTGGCGCAGAACTCATCCGCCGCTTCGCCCCGGAGACGATCAAGCAACGCTATCTTGCCGACCTCGTCGCGGCCGAGAAGTTCGTTTCGCTCGGCATCTCGGAGCCCGATGTCGGCTCGGACGTCGCCGCCATCAAGACACGCGCCGTACGAGACGGCGATTTCTGGGTCATCAATGGCGAAAAGACCTGGATCACCAACGGAGCCTACTCGGACATCTTCATCTGTACGTGCAAGACTGGCGAAAATGAAGTCACTCACATCCTGGTCGATCGTGACGAGAGTGAGTATGAGGTGCGCGATATCCAGAAGATGGCGCTCAACGGCCAATCGACTGCACAGATATTCCTGACCGAATGCCGCGTACCGGTGGCAAACACGATCGGCCGGGTCGGCGATGGATTGCGCAATACGTTGCAAGTGTTCGAGATTGCCCGCTGCCATATGGCGATGTGGAGTATCGGCATCGCACGGCGAGCAATGGATGAGGCGATCGCGTACGCTCGCGATCGCGCGCAGCATGGCAAGAAGATCGCCGGCCATCAGCTGATCGCCGACAAGATCGCCATCATGGCGACCAAGATCGACGCAGCCCGTCTGTTGACGCACCGGGCAATATCCCTCGTCCAGGCGGGCACGCGCGCAGAGACGGAATGCTCGATGGCCAAGTGGTACGCCACCGAAATGGCGATCGAAGCGACGCGCGATGCGCTTCAGATCCATGGCGGCAACGGCGTCACCCGCGAATTCATCGTCGAGCGGCTGGTGCGTGAGGCGATCATTTGCCCCATCCCCGATGGCACGACGGAGATTCAAAAGCTTGTTGTTTCGCGCGCCCTGACCGGCATTCAAGCCTTTCGGTAAGGCTCAGACGAAAACGACAGCGTCGACGGAAATGGAGCCGCGTGCCTGACTCGCACAGGATCAAATGCGCAGATGCGTCGCTCAGGTAAAAGAGGCAGACAAGCGATGGACGAAGAGCTTCGTTTCGATGGCAGGGTAGTGGTTGTGACCGGAGCCGGAGGCGGACTTGGGCGCCAGTACGCGCTGATGTTTGGCGGGCGCGGAGCCAAGGTGGTGGTGAATGATCTGGGTGGCGACGAGAAAGGGAGCGGCAGCTGCTCCACAGCCGCTGACAATGTGGTCGACGAAATTCGAGCCACGGGCGGTCAGGCGGTGGCAAATTATGCGTCGGTCGAGGAGGGCGCGCTGATCATCCAAGCCGCGCTTGACAACTTCGGAACCGTTGACGTCGTCATCAACAATGCCGGCATCCTGCGCGATGTGAGCTTCCACAAAATGACCGACGAAGACTGGACACTGCTTCAGCGGGTCCATCTGAATGGGACGCGGGCAGTGACGCAGGCAGCATGGCCGATACTGCGCGACAAGGGCTATGGCCGCATCGTCATGACCACGTCTGCAGCCGCAATCTACGGCAACTTCGGTCAGGCCAACTATGCCGCAGCCAAGCTCGGAATATTGGGGCTTGCGAACGCGCTGGCGGAGGAGGGGCGGTCCAGAAACATCCAGGTTAATACGATCGCCCCAATCGCCGCATCGCGTATGACCGCGACCGCCTTTCCACAAGAGTTTCTCGCCAATCTCAGAGCGGAAGCGATCAGTCCATTGGTCGGTTGGCTTGCGCACGAGAATTGCAGCGAAACCAAAGGGCTTTTTGAAGTTGGAGCCGGCTATATCGCCAAGCTTAGGTGGGAGCGCGCGCTTGGGCACGCCTTCGGAGCGGACAGGGCGTTCACGCTCGATGATGTCGCCCGGCACTGGGGTAGAATTGTCGACTTCACGGATGCCGAGCACCCGCTCGGGCTGAATGACAGCCTTGAGGCGGTAGAACGGGCGCTGAGAGCGTAATCAACCCAATGAATTACCATGATATTTTTGAGCGGCCGTCGGGCTGCCGATGGCGTCGTGCCGCCGCCAGATATCGATGAGCAGCAGGAATAGTTCTGCAGCGAATTGAATTGGACGACGGCCCTCAAATGCCGCCAAACGGCATGAACTACACAATATCTCCTGGGAAGAGAGGATCAGCCATGAGAGTCTGATTCAAAATTATCGCGATAGATTTCATGCTCTTGCGATACGGCGGAC
>NZ_LSIS01000337.1:0-3713 GCF_001556365.1 Blastomonas sp. CCH1-A6
CCTGGCCGATATCCAGGCCAATGACCGCTTCGGCACATCGGTTTCGCTCGATGGCAACCGATTGGCGGTCGGGGCCGATGGCGACGACGCCGCAGGCAATCCCCCCGCGCTCGAGCGCGAGACCGGGGCGGTCTATCTGTTCACCTTTGCCGATTCGCTGTTCCAGGGCGGTGCGCTGCAGGCCATTGTCGGGCTCGGCTTCGATGCCGGTGGCAACGACCTGGATATCGCGCTCGACGATTTCGACCGGTTCGGCTCGTCGGTGGCGCTCGATGGCACGCGTCTGGTGGTCGGTGCGCTTGGCGATGACGGCAACGGCAACAGCCTGATCAGCCCGGGCGCGGTCTATCTGTTCACTTTTGCCGATCTCGCCTTTTCCGGCGGAATCCAGCGCGGCATCGTCGGCGCCGGCTATAATGGGCCTGGAGATGTCGACACGGCGCTGACGCCATTCGGCATGGGGGACGGAAGCTTTTTCGGCCATTCGATTTCGCTCGATGGAGATCGATTGGCCATTGGCGCGCCGAGGCTCACCAGCTCCGCCGCCAGCCCCGTCAGTTCGGGTGCGGTCTATCTGCTGAGCTTTTCCGACAGCAGTTTTGGCGGCGGCACGGTTTCCGAAATCCTGGGCAAGGGATTTGCCAATTTCGGCACCAATGTCGATTTTGACGTCGAGCTGGACGAGCTCGATTTCTTCGGATCGGCGGTGTCTCTCGACAGCGGCCGGCTCGTGGTCGGCGCGCCAGGGGATGACGGCTTCGGCAATCCTGGCAATGTCGATGATTCGGGCGCGGTCTATCTGTTCACCTTTACCGATCTCGATTTCGGCGGCGTGCGGCTGGTCGGTACCATCGGCTCCGGCTATACTCGTGGCCTCGGCACGCCGGTCGCGGGGCTCGAACTCGACGACAATTTCGGCGCGGCGGTATCGCTCGACGGCAACCGCCTGGCGGTCGGCGCACCCGGCGATGATGGTGCGGGAATCAACGTTCCCAACGCGGGCGCGGTCTATCTCTTCTCCTTTGCCAATGCCGATTTTGTGGCACCCGTTCTGCAGGGCATCGTGGGACGCGGCTATAGCGGCGGCAAGAATATCGCGGTGAGCGAACTGACGGCGGGGGCGGCCTTTGGCAGCGCAGTTTCGCTCGATGGGACCCGGCTTGCCGTGGGCGCGCCGGGTGATCCGGGCGCAGCGCGCGGCGTTCCCAATTCCGGCGCCGTGTATCTTTTCACCTTTATCGACACCGACTTCAACAGCGGCGGCCTGCTGGGCCAGATCGGTGTTGGCTATGCCGGCGGCAACAATCTGGGGATCAGCCTCGATGCCGACGACAGGTTCGGCAGCGCGGTCTCGCTTTTGGATACCCGGCTGGTCGTCGGGGCGCCGGGTGACGACGGTGCTGGCAATGCGGTCGCCGATAGCGGTGCGGTCTACCTCATCACCTTCACCGATCCTGCCCTGTTCGGAGCGTCGCTCGCGGGAACCATCGGCCGCGGCTATTCGGGCAGCAGCGACCTTGACCTGACGATATTGGACAGCGCGGACCGCTTTGGCGCGTCGCTCTCGCTTGACGGGTTGCGGCTTGCCGTCGGCGCGACCGGCGATGATGGCGCGCTGGGTGGCAGGGCCAGCGCAGGCGCGGTGCATCTGTTCACCTTTGCCGACACTGCCTTTGCGACGCCGACGCTCGCACGCACGCTGGGTGTGGACTATGCCGGGGCCAATGGGGTGCCCACGCTGGACAGTGGCGATCTTTTCGGATCGGCGGTGGCGCTGCGCGGCGAAACCCTGGCGGTCGGCGCGCCGGGCGATCGCGGCGCGGGCAACGAGCAGGCGGGGGTAGGCGCGGCCTATCTCTTTGCTGTGCCCGGCGCGAGCTTTGGCGGCGACCCCTCGCTCACCTCGCGCATCGGCCGCGGGTATAACGGCCCTGCCGATATCAACTTCGGTCCCACAGGCGTTGCCGACCTTTTCGGCAGTGCGCTGTCGCTCGATGGCGGCAGGCTGGTGGTGGGCGCGCCCGGAGACGACGGTCCCGAAGATCGGGTCGGCAATGCCGGGTCGGTCTATTTCTTCAACACCGCCAGCGCGGTCGGGCTGCCGGGCCTCGGCTTCGGTGACGATCCGGGCGGGGATGTGACGATCAGCGCCAGCGCGCTTGCCGCTATCCTTTCGGGCGGAACCGGCGTCACGCTTCAGGCGAACAACGACATCACCGTCAACGCGGCAATTCTGGTCGATAATCCCTCTGGCGATGGCGGCAATCTGCGCCTGGAGGCGGGCCGCTCCATCTTTGTCAACGCCGGGATCACGAGCGATAACGGCAGGGTTGAACTGTTTACCAACAACATCCTGTTCCCCGGTGCCATCGATGCCTTCCGCGACCCCGGTGCTTCGGTCGTCACCTTTGGCGCGGGCGGTTTCATCAACGCAGGAACGGGTCTGGTCGATATACAGATCGGCCCTGGCGCCGGCCTTGCCAATCCGCAATCTGGTGCCATCACGCTGGGCAATATCACCGCCGGCACGATCAATGTGCTCAATGCGGGCTTTTCCAGCCCCGTTCAGGAAGTCATCATTCCTGCGGGCATCACGCTGAACGCCAGCGGTGCCGGAACGGCCATCACGGTCATCGGCAGCGTGTTCACCAACAATGGTGGACCAGGCGCGTTCAACATGACCGGGGGCGGGCGGTTCCTTGTCTATTCCAACGATTACGATGTCATCGAGCGCGGCGGGCTGGTCGGCAACAATCTTTATAATCGCGGTTTCCAGCTCAACCCGCCGGGGTCGATCACCCAGCCCGGCAATCTGTTCATCTTCTTCCGTCAGCCCATCCTGACCTTCACGGCCAACAACGCCGCGCGCGAATACGGGCTCGCCAACCCGACCTTCACCGCTGGATTTGCCGGACTGGCGAATGGCGACAGCGCAGCCTATGCCTTTGCCGGCAACCCGGCGCTCAGCACGACGGCGTTCACCAGTTCCAGCGTCGGCACCTACGCGATCAACGCGGCTTTGGGCTCGCTGACATCGGATGTCGGCTATGGCTTTGCCTTTGTGCCCGGCACGCTGACGATCACCAAGGCGCTGCTGACGGTGACGGCGGATAGCGCCACGCGCGAATATGGGCTGGCGAACCCGAATTTCACCGGATCGGTGACCGGCTTTCGCGACGGCGATAACCCTTCCGTCATTTCCGGTCTGACGTTCGGCACGGTCGCAACGACTGCGTCGCCGGTCGGCACCTATGCGATCATCGGATCGGGGGCGACGGCGACCAATTACGACTTCAGCTACGTCCCCGGCACGCTGACGATCACCAAAGCGCTGCTGACGGTGACGGCAAATAACGCCACGCGCGAATATGGCCTGGCCAACCCGGCGTTCACGGGAACGATCACCGGCTATCGCAACGGCGATACCGCCAGTGTCATCAGCGGTCTCACCTATGGCACCGTCGCCACGACGGCGTCGGCTGTGGGCACTTATGCGATTACGGGCTCAGGCGGTACGGCGACGAACTACGACTTCAGCTACGTGCCCGGTACGCTGACGATCACCAAGGCGCTGCTAACGGTGACGGCGGACAATGCCACGCGCGAATACAGACTGGCGAACCCCGCCTTCACCGGCAGCGTCACGGGCTTTCGCAACGGCGATAATGCCAGCGTGATCACCGGTCTGGTCTTTGGATCGGTCGCCACGATCG